>NZ_DCOI01000021.1:0-18007 GCF_002322895.1 Empedobacter sp. UBA1574
AATCAAAATGCACAACGGGTATTATTTATTAGAAAATCATGAAAATTTGAAAGATTTAAAATACTTATACAAATCTTTCTTTAAATATAAAACTCCTTTAAAATATGGAAAATTAACCCATAACTCAATAAATTGGTATAAGACTCTTATTGATAGTTATGATTCTGACAATTATGATTTAAAATATAATGAAATAGTTAATAAATTAAACAAATTTTATATAACTGCTTCTGGTAATCCAAGAAAATATATTGATAATACTATTGATTTATTTAAAGAATTATTAGACAAAGAAATTATAAATTTAGACAAGAAGACTATTTCTTAATATATTATATAAAATTCACTAAAAAAAAGCTCCTTATCAGGAGCTTTAGTTTTTATGCGACATTATTGATAAACTCTTTTTCGAGGATACCGTCTACTATTTTTTCAACCTTATCGATGTTTGCTTTTAGTAATTCGTTGTCTTCTATTTGTTCTATTTCGTGGAACTGTACATGTTTGTTAAACTCTTGCAGTTTGGCGTAATAACGTTTCAATTCTGCTTTGTTGAACAAGTTTCCATTCTTCACATAAATCACATGTATTTTTGATTTGATGTATTGCGAAACTTGCAATATATTGCCTCTATTGCGTGATATATCTATCGAATAAAAAATAGATTTCAGGTATTCGCTTTTAGCTGTTGGCTCTTTTACCAACCAATCTGTAGTCTTAGGACTTGCTGCTATCGGAATAATATTCAGCACCTTATTTGGATACAAACATGCCATTTCCCACGCTAATCCTCCACCTAAATCTGCACCAATAATGGCAAAAATCTCGTCTACTTCCAATTCAAATAACGTCAACCAAAACAATACCGCTACATCGCGTGCTGTAATGTGATCGCGTGGAATATAGTCGTACTTTATGGTTTCGGAAACGCCATTTCCAGGAATATCTATACAGATTACCGTATACTCATTAAGATCAATTGCTTTGTTTTTCCCCATGACTCCATCCCAATGATAGGTACAATCTGAATCTCCATGTAAGGAATGGTTAATCAAAATGACTGGAGCTGTTCCTAATGGAAGTCCAAAAAGTTGAAATGTTACCGAAACATTGTTTAAGATTGTGTTGTCCTCTAAGGGCCAAACTGGGATCGTTACTTGTTGTAAACTTTGCATTGTTTTTAATTTTATATTGGTAATTGTTGTTTTTGTTTAAAAAAAATCCCCATCGAAAATCGACGGGGAAACCTAAAATATATTAAAAAATAAAATCTCTTTTTAGTATACATGACTTTCCCACGTCTGGATATTCCAAACCTGTTTGCGAATCGACATATATAAGCACGTAAACTTCATTTTTTAATTACTTTGTTATTCAAATGTATAAAATAATTTTCGGCAAACAATTAAATTTATCTTAATTATTTGTAAAATTTTCTAAATCTCTATTTTTAATAGCGAAGTGGTCCCCCTAAACTTGTTTCAGGGTCGCATTTAATTCAAAACATAAAAATTTTAACCACATAGAGACATAGAAATAGATTCCTCGATACCTTGGAATAACAAACTACCATTGGTAACTGTCATGTTGAGCTTGCCGAAACATCTTCTACTGGAAAAGTTTAGATTCTTCATTCCGCTAAAGCTACATTCAGAATGACAATACGTGAAAAATATCTCCTTGAGGAGATTATAGAGGTGTTTTCTTAATGAGAAGTTGAAATGAATTCAACTTGACGGACTCCTTAAGTCACCCTGAACTTGTTTCAGGGTCACATCTAATTCAGAACATAAAAGTTTTAACCACATAGAAACATAGAAATAGATTCCTCGATACCTTGGAATAACAAACTACCATTAGTAACTGTCATGTTGAGCTTGCCGAAACATCTTCTACTGGAAAAGTTTAGATTCTTCATTCCGCTAAAGCTACATTCAGAATGACATCTACTGTCTTGTTGAGCTTGCCGAAACATCTTTTTTTGAGTGCGAAGCTGAAATAAATTTAGCTTGACTAGAAGTATTTATTTAACTCTAAATAATCGTTTTAAAATAAAATTATTAGAATAGATTACTACATATTCAATTTTTTATGTAGTTTTACACCGTATTTCGAATCGTAGAAAACGATACCAACCGAGAGGAGTCTCCACGGTGGTAAAACAATACGGGAGTTCATCCAAAAACAACGAAAAATCCCCTATTATCGAAATACAATAATTGTTTTATTTTAACTATTTATTGTATGTCACAAAACATTTCTGAGCTTAATTTAGCTCCTATATCAGATGAAAAATTGGTCGATTTTATCAATCAACAATTGCCTATTACAGTTCCTGCGCTAAAAGATCATATTATCGAAGAATTCAAGAAAAGAAGTTTGGATTATCGCCATCTATACAATGTAAAAACAGATGAATTGAACATTAAACTTCCGCTTAGTTTAATCGACGGTTGCTTGTTCGAACGTAATATTCCCAAACCGCCTTTGGTAGGTAATTTCTACGCTGTTGTACATAGATTGAGAAACTTTTTGCAACATAGCAAAGAATTGAACGGAAAACGCCTTAAAACGTTTCATTATATCTTCGATCAACTTTATTTACCTTATGAATTGATTGATATTATTTCGGAAGAAGATGTCAAAAATCTAACTGAAGATGATGTATTTATTACTTTCAAAAACTCGAAACAACATTTCCCGAATGATAAGATTATCAATAATATTCCGAAAAATAATTTATTGATTACCGTCGACAAAGGGAATTATTATCGCGGTTTGGATAAAGTAATTTTGTCGCATCAAAATACAATTATCAAAGAAGAAAACTTGAATAACGTAACTGCATAACTGAAATTGCTTTCGACAAATCTCTATATTTGTTGAAAGCAATTTTATATGACGCCAGAAAAAAGAGAATTAGTAGAAGCAAGTTTTAATCGTTCGGAAACCTTAAAATTTTATAACGCATCACTTATCGAATGCGAAACGGACTATGTTTCGATTAAGATTCCGAAACAAGAAATGATGACACGTAAGCACGGAATGTTTAATGGTGCTATGATTGCTTCTTTGGTTGATGTTTCATCTGGTTATGCTGCTGTTTCTCACTATGACGACGATTGTTATGTGGTAACAGTTGAGTTAAAGGTGAATTATTTACGACCTGCTTTGGGTGGCTATTTACTATCAAAAGCCTATGTGATAAAAGGCGGAAAAAAGATAAGCACCATACGCACAGAGATTTTTGTAGTTGACGAAACAACGAACAAAGAAACGCATGTGGCTACTTCTTTGGTAACTATGATGAGAATAAAATGATGCAAAATTTTCTTACCATTGATTATTTAGAACACGGAAATGAAATACAACACAATGTGTTTCATTTGTTGCGCAATCATCAAATTTTAGAAAAACTTGACACATACAAACCTATTGTAGTAGGTACAATTCCGATTGAAATCAATATTGAAAATAGTGACATTGATATTATTGGTGAAACATCTAATTTTGAAAACGCTACAAATCATTTAACCGAGAATTTTTCTCATTATTTTGAATTTAAAATCAATCAATTAATAAACAATAACGAAATTTGTTTGACTTGTAATTTTAGAATTGATACGTTTGAAATTGAGATTTATTTAGAGAATAAGATTCCAACCGAACAAAATGCCTATCGACATATGCTCATTGAGGCGAAACTACTTGAAAAATTTGACGAACCATTCAAAAACAAAATCATCGAACTTAAAAAGAATGGGTACAAAACTGAACCTGCTTTTGCAAAAGTTCTTGAGTTAAAAGGTAATCCATATCTCGCCTTATTGGAGTATGAAGTAGATTAAACAGTTTTCTTATAACGCAATTAATTAAATCAATTCAACTTGTTATTTTCTTCTTTTTTGTTGATTTAATTTTATAAAAAATCGCAGAATGAAAATAAGAGAATTACAATTGTTTACAAATGAGCTAGAAAAAACAAAATCATTTTATACAACTATTCTAGCTTTTGAGTTAATTGAAGAAACCGATAATCAGTTTAGTTTACAAGTTGGTTGGACAAGATTAACTTTTGTAAAATCGAATGAAGAATATATTTAGCTTATGAGAACTAAGCAGAATTTGATCAACATTCTATTTTTGGAATTTCTGAAATTGGTTTACCTACAACTTATATTGAAGCAACTAATCATATATTATAATAGAAAACAACATCTAAATTCTGAAAAGGAGATTTTGATACTTTTGGTACTAATGGCTCAGATGAAGGGAAAATATTATTACTAAATTATTTTATTAAAACAACTTAGTTTCCTACAACTGATACAATAATTCCTGCTCCATTTACAGCTATTTTGGAAAATGAAAATCATTATTCAAAAGTAATTTTAGATAATAATAAATTAAATATATCTAATCTTGCCATTTTATAAAAAATAAGCATTGAATAAAAAGTGATATCTTAAGGGTAAAAAAAATTTGGATTGTAACTTTGCATTCCAAATATCTAAAAATGGTAAACTTTATATTAATCGCAGTCTGTATAATCGCGGGAATGGTGTTTAAAGCAACAAAATCTATACATCCTGATGCTCATAAAGGGATCAATACATGGATCTTATATTTAGCTTTACCAGCAGTCTCGTTTAAGTATTTACCAAAAGTAGAATGGTCGCAAGAAATGTTATTTCCTATCTTTTCTACTGTCATTATTGCCGTTGGAAGTTTGTTTTACATGAAATTCTACAGCAAAGCAAAAGGATATTCGGAGAGATCGAGAAGAACATTGGAATTGGCAAGCGGCTATAGCAATACCTCTTTTATTGGTTTCCCTTTGATCTCAGCATTTTATGGAGAAAAATATTTAAGTATTGCGATTATTTGTGATCAAACCATGTTTTTGTGCTTGTCAACCATCGGAATAGTTTCTGCATTAAAAGGAGGAAGCAATGGATCTGGAGCAATAGATTCTAAATTTATCTTGAAACGATTATTTACTTTCCCCCCATTTTTAGGTTGTATTAGTGCATTGATTTTATCTCAATTTATCGACTTATCTCCTGCCGAACCTTTCTTCGACAAATTAGCTGCAACCGTAGGTCCATTGGCTTTATTTTCGGTTGGATTGCAATTAAAGTTTAATGGTTGGAGAAAATTATGGTCACAAATTTCGATGTCTATGGTTTACAAATTAATGATTGCGCCTGCAGTTGTAATGCTTTTAGCCATCGTAATTGGAATAAAAGGTGATGTGGCTAAAATCTCTATTTTTGAAGCTGCAATGCCTACATTAGTGACATCGAGTATTATTGCGGAACAATTTAAACTCAACACCAAACTAACCAATTTGATTATTGGTATCAGTATTATTGTAGGCTTTTTTACAGCTGCTTTTTGGTATGAAATGATACAATTGTTTATTCAGTAGATTTACATATTACGGTTTTTATTAGAATTAAGATAAATTTTATCTTCTAAAACCTTATTCTCGATACAAAATTCTAAAAAGAATCTCATTCGAATTGACGGTTTTATTTCAATACTTCTTCTAAAAACAATAATGTATGTTCCCAAGCTCTATCTGCCATTACTTTATTATAATCAGGTGATTCTGGATTGGTAAACGTGTGTTTTGAATTTGCGTAAGTTATCATTTGCCAATCTGTTTTTCCTTCGTTCATTTCAATTACTAAATTCGAAATATCTTCGGGTTTTACAGATTCATCTTCAGCAGGATGTTCAATCAAAACTTTTGTTTTAAGAGGAATATTTTTTCGAGCCGAATCTTTTGCTAATCCACCATGAATAGAAACAACGCCAACAACAGCTAATTGCACACGAGCAGCTTCTAATGCGCCTGTTCCTCCAAAACAATAACCAATTACAGCAATTTTACTTGGATCTGCACCAGCTTTGATTAACTCTTTCAACGCCAAATCAATTCGTTTTTGATAAGCTGCATAATCAGACTTGTATTTTCCTGCTATTTTAGCCGCTTCCGCATTATCTTTCGGATTGTTTCCTTCTCCATAAATATCCGCAACAAACGCAATATAGCCTTCTTTTGCTAAATCTATTGCAGCTTGTTTTGCTTCGTTATCAGCTCCTTTCCAAGCCGGTAAAATCAAAACTCCTGGACTTTTCTTTGTCGTATTATCAGTTACTAAACCGTTCAATTTTTGCGAACCATCTTTATAAGCAACTTGTTTTAGGTTTTGCGCATTTGTCGTATTCATCATCAATACAATTAAAAATAAACATTGAATTACATTTTTCATCTACTAAAAAATTTAAGACATTAAGATAAAAAGAACTATTTTTATATCGGATATTGAATTGAATATTTAACACAATTAGCATGGAACTTATTACATTAAAAACATTTGAAAGCCCTATTGAAGCACATATTTTACGTTCGAAATTAGAAAGTGAACAAATTGATGCTTTTGTTTTTGATGAACATTCGGTTGGTATGAATCAGTTTTTATCGAATGCAATTGGTGGTGTGAAAGTAAAAATTAAGAAAGAAGATACTGATCGTGCCATGAAAGTATTGGAAGAAATTGATGCTTCAAATTACACCAATGATTTGGACGAAATTCTTGTTTGCCCAAAGTGTGGAAGCAATGAGTATTACAGCAATTACAAGTCGATGAAAGGTGGAAAAGGCTTACTTTCTTTATTATCTTCTATCATATTTTGGGTTTACCCTATTTACTACAAAAACGTGTTCAAATGCAAGAAATGTGGTGAAGAATTTAATGGTTTACAATAAAAAAAGAACGACAATTTCTTGCCGTTCTTTATGAACAAAAATATATGATTTTTATTGATTAAATTGTCCAACGCAATAAGCTTGCTCCCCAAGAGAAACCTGCGCCAAAGGCTGTCAACATCAATAAATCTCCTTTCTTTAATTTTGATGTATTTTCCCAAATACACAACGGAATTGTCGCTGCAATTGTGTTTCCGTAATTTTCAATATTGATTAAAGTTTTACCTTCTTCAATATTAATTTCATTACCAACAGCGTCAATAATTCGTTTATTCGCTTGATGCGGAACCAACCAATTTACATCTTCAACAGAAAAATCGTTGCGTTTCAAAACATTGACACAGGTATCACTCATTGATTGAATTGCATTTTTGAATACAATTTTTCCATCTTGTCTAATGTAACGCTTCTCATCAACCAACAACTGTGAACTCGCTGGATACAAAGAACCACCTCCTTCTATATTCAAGAATTCTTTTCCAGTTCCGTTACTCAGTAACAAAGCATCTAAAATTCCTTCTTCGTTTGTAGGCTCTAACCAAACCACTCCTGCACCGTCTCCAAACAAAATATTTGTCGAACGATCTTTGATGTCTACATACGCACTGATTTTATCCGCACCAATGACCAGAACATTTTTGTAACGACTACTTTCAATCAACGAAGCGCCCATGTCCAACGCATATAAAAATCCAGAACAAGCCGCATTCATATCAAATGCCCAAACATTCTCTATTCCTAATTTTTCGCATACAATATTCGCTGTAGCAGGCATCAACATATCTGGTGTAGAAGTCGCAACAATCAACGCATCAACATCTTTGATGTCTTTTTTGTATGTATCAATTAAATTCTCAATTGCACTAACCGCCATATCAGAAGTCGCTAAACCTTCCTCTAAAATACGACGTTCTTTAATTCCCGTTCTTTTTACAATCCATTCATCAGAAGTGTCTGTAATCTTTTCTAAATCGGAATTAGTTCGTTTATTCTCTGGCACATAACCACCTATTGCTGAAATATGTGCAAATATTTTTTTTGTAAAATCTACCACCATAAAATTCTTTTCATTCAAATCTCATGTATCGATTATCTACTAAAAGACGCATCAATTAAAATTTGAGCAACAAAGGTCTATTCAATTTAACAAATTAGTTAGCGAAATAAACGTAATAATATGTCAGAAAGACGCTTTTAGAAAGTTTTCACATTTACATTGATTTACATCAATTATTAATTAGAAGCTATGAAAGTTCTTGGAGAAACACCGGCATAATTTTTGAAAAATTTACTAAAAACTGAGGTATCTATAAAATTTAATTCTGTCACAACATCAGAAACACTATTTTTTGGGTTCTTTAGCAAGACTTTTGCCTCTAATACAATGGCTTCAGCAATGATTTGTTTGGGTGATTTATTAAAGACTTCGACAATAATTTTAGTCAAATGTTTACGACTAATAAACATTTCATCTGCATAAAATTGTACATTACGCTGACGACGAAAATGAGTTGAAACTAAATACAAAAACTGCTTAGCCAATTCCTCCTTTCTGACTTCTTTCGTTGTACTTTTTGCCGTTACAGCTTGGTTGTAGTAATTTCCCATCTCATACATCATAACTGAAAAGTGATGTAAAACCAAATCTTTTGCAAAGATATTTTCATTCTTGATGGTATATTTACTAATCTTATTCAGATTGTAGCGCATATCACGTACAATCTTTTTATCTAAAGAAATGATTTTAGGATATTTGGACGATAAAAATTCTACTAAATTATTGGATTTCACGTGAAAACCAGCTTCAATAATCAAATCTGAATCAATAAAGATTGCTTGAACAGCAAAATCAGCCGAATGCTCTATAATCTCGAACAACTGACCTGGAAGAACCACAATAATATCATCACGTTTGATCAATGTTGGTTCTAAATTTACCGTGATTTCACATGTTCCTGCAGTAATTAAAATCAACCCAAGCGAAGTAAACTTATAAGGTTTTCGTTTTACAAAATAATAATTGTTTTCAGGACCTACATCAAAGATTGCTAACCGACGATCGGTAGCTTCTTCTTTGTAAGTTCTTAAAATATTATTAATTGAATAAAGTTGAATATAATCACTCATTTTTAGCTTTTATTATTTCTAATACAATGTTAAAAGATTTTTTTGACAAGTAAAAACACAAATGCGTCTTTTTAACAAAATCTTACGTCATTTTGGTATATCTAATAACCTCTTTCTAATGAAACTTCATTCAATAAAGTTTCGTTATTTTTCATTCTGTTGTAGTTATCTGCAACTTGTTTTAGAGCAGTTGTTGCATTTGTAACACTCGCAATATGAGGTGTTACATAAACATTTTCATTCGTCCAAAAAGGGTGATTTTCTGGTAAAGGTTCTTCTACAAAAACATCTAAATAAGCCTCTTTTATTTGTTTTTCTTCGATTGCAATTAATAAATCCTTTTCGACCAAATGTGCTCCACGACCAACATTAATCAAAACTGCATGAACTGAACATTCTTTAAAAAAGTCTTTATTCAAAATACCTTCTGTATCATCTGTCAAAGGCAAAATATTGACAATAAAATTAGTTTTAGAAATCGCAGCATTCAAGCCTTCTTTTCCAGAAAAAGATTCTACTCCATTTATATTTTTTGGCGAATTCGACCAACCTTTGACTTGAAAACCTAACGCAACAAATTGCTCTGCTACTAACTTTCCGATTTCACCTAATCCTAAAATAGTAATAGTTGTTTCCTTGATATTTTGATAAATAGTAGGCTTCCACTCTTTACGAACTTGATCTTTATAATACGTCAATAGATTTTTCATTGAAGTCATAACACAAGCCAAAACATGCTCAAACATTTCTTGCTTCAAAGCAGGATCAACAATACGTGTTACCTTTATTGAATCTGGAATTTTGGTATGCAACAAATGGTCAATTCCTGCTCCAACAGATTGTACAACTTTTAGATTTGGAAATTCAGCCACATAATTTTTGTGCGGTTTCCAAGTTGCAATAAATTCTACATCTTCTAGATTTGAGATATTTGGATAAACTTCAACTTTCGTATCTGGCAACAATTCTTGTAAATTTCTTTGCCATTCTTCTGTTGATTTTTGATTGAATATTAAGGCTAAACTCATAATTGATTACTTTTAAAACAAATGTAAATAACTCCAAATTAATCACACATTAAATTTGACGATTTGTCAGATTTCTTACATTTGGATTAGAATTTGAAAGAGTTCAAACAAATATATTTTAACTAAAAAAATACACTATAAATGACAAATCCGTTATTAGAAAAATTTGAAACACCTTTTGAAAGTGCTCCTTTTTCTAAAATCAAAAATGAAGATTACAAACCTGCTTTTATCCAAGCAATTGAAGAGGCGAAAGCAGAAATAGATGCAATTACTGCGAATCCTGAAGCGCCAACTTTTGCAAATACAATTGAAGCAATGGAACTTTCTGGTGAAAAATTAGGACGAATTTCTTCTATTTTCTTCAACCTTAATTCTGCTGAAACGAATGATGAAATTCAAGAAATTGCACAAGAAGTTTCGCCTTTATTATCTGAATTTGGAAATGATGTTCGCTTAAATCAAGATTTATTTGAACGAATTAAAATCGTTTATAATCAAAAGGAATCGTTGATTTTAACCGATGAACAAGCTTATTTATTAGAAAAAAAATACAAAGGTTTTTCTAGAAATGGTGCAAACCTAAACGAAGAAGACAAAAATAAATTACGCGAAATAGACAAACAGCTTTCGATGTTATCGTTGCAATTTGGACAAAATGTTTTGGCTGAAACAAATGCATACGAATTGATTATTACTGATGAAAATGATTTGAAAGGTTTACCTCAATATGCTATTGATCAAGCAAAAGCCGATGCAGAACAAAAAAATCACGAAGGTTGGTTGATTACGTTGCAAGCACCAAGCTATATTCCATTTATGCAATACGCAGAAAACCGTGAATTAAGAGAAAAATTGTTTAGAGCAAATGGTGTAAAAGCTTATCAAAATAATGAATTTAATAACGAAGAAAATGTCAAAAATATCGTAAAACTTCGTCACGAACGTGCTAAAATATTAGGTTATAAAACGCATGCTGATTATGTTTTGGAAGAACGTATGGCAAAAACACCAACAACTGTTTTAGATTTCTTGAATGATTTATTAACGAAAGCAAAACCATTTGCGGAAAAAGAAATTGAGGAATTAACTGCATTTGCAAAAGAAACTGATGGGATTGAAACATTGCAACGTTGGGATCATGCGTACTATGCTGAAAAACTAAAACAGAAAAAATTCAGTCTTTCTGACGAAGAATTGAAACCTTATTTTCAGTTAGAAAATGTGATTCAAGGAGCTTTTGATGTGGCGACAAAATTATATGGAATTACATTTAAAGAAATTCATAATATTGATAAATACAACGATGAAGTAACAACTTATGAAGTTCTAGATAAAAATGGAGCGTTCTTAAGTTTATTGTATGCAGACTTTTTCCCGCGTGCAGGAAAACGCCCTGGTGCTTGGATGACAAGTTACAGAGAAGCCTCTAATGTGAATGGAAATACCAAACGTCCGCACGTTTCGATTGTTTGTAATTTTACAAAACCAACGAAAGACACCCCGTCATTATTGACATTTCAGGAAGTGACAACATTGTTCCACGAATTTGGACATGCGCTACACGGAATGTTACCAAATACAACGTACGAAAGTCTTTCTGGAACAAATGTTTATTGGGATTTTGTTGAATTACCCTCTCAATTTTACGAAAACTTTTGTTACGAACCAGAAGCTTTAAAATTATTTGCAAAACATTATCAAACAGGAGAAATTATTCCGCAAGAATTAATTGAAAAAGTAAAAGCTTCTTCAAGTTTTATGGAAGGTTATCAAACTGTTCGTCAATTGAGTTTTGGATTATTGGATATGGCTTATCATGCGAATGATTTGGCTGAAATCAATGATTTACAACAATTTGAAAAAGAAACTTTCAAACAAACAGAGTTGTATCCAGAAATTGATAAAAATATGATGAGTACATCCTTCTCTCATATTTTTCAAGGTGGATATTCATCTGGTTATTATTCATATAAATGGGCAGAAGTTTTGGATGCAGATGCCTTTGCATTCTTCCAAGAAACTGGAATTTTCAATCCAGAAACAGCTCAAAAATTCTATAAACTTTTATCATCTGGAGGAACAGTAGAACCGATGAAATTGTACGAAGAATTTAGAGGTCATAAACCAACAGCAGATGCTTTATTAAAGCGTGCTGGATTAGTATAAATTGAAAATCCGACTACAAAAAGTAGTCGGATTTTTTTATAATATCATTGTTTAATTAATGTAAACTTTCCTCGTGTTGCGACAAATCTAATCCTTCGAACTCTGCTCTATCACTCACACGTAAGTGAATCATTTTATCCGTAATATAAAATAAAGCAATCGCACCGAAAAAAGTAAATAACGAGACAAACAACAAAGCAATCATATGATGTGCAAACACATCCACCCCGCCATGTAACAAACTCGCATTTTCACCATGTGCAAAAATAGCTGTCAAAATCATTCCCATTATTCCTCCGACACCATGACATGCAAAAACATCTAAAGTATCGTCAACTCGTTTTAATACTTTCCAATGAACCATTACATTTGAGACAATAGCAGTAATAAAGCCAAAAAATATACTTTCAGGAATTGTAACAAATCCACAAGCTGGAGTGATTGCTACTAATCCAACTACAGCCCCTATACATGCTCCCATAGCAGAAACGCTACGACCATTAATTCTATCAAAAAGTATCCATGTCATCATTCCAGAAGCAGAAGCAATTGTTGTTGTTCCGAAAGCTAAAGCTGCTGTGGCATTTGCTCCCAAAGCTGAACCAGCATTGAAACCAAACCATCCGAACCATAACATTCCTGTTCCAAGCATAACAAATGGAATATTTGCAGGTTTGTGTTCTCTGTTTTTACGTTTACCTATCACCAAAGCTCCTGCTAATGCTGCAAATCCTGCACTCATATGAACAACAGTTCCTCCAGCAAAATCTTTTACGCCAAAATATTTATTCAATAAACCTTCTGGATGCCAAACCATATGACAAAGCGGTGTGTAAATGATTAAACTAAACAAAATCATAAATAACAAATATGAAATAAAACGCACTCTTTCAGCAAAAGAACCTGTTACAAGCGCTGGTGTAATGACTGCAAATTTCATTTGAAACAATGCAAATAAGACAAATGGAATTGTAGATGCCATGTCTTTGTGTGGAAATGCCCCGACATGATTAAAAAATGGATAACTTAATGGATTACCAATAATTCCGTAATGTTCTCCATTTATTGTAAAACCGATTGATTCACCAAAAGACAGTGAAAACCCAACTACAACCCACAAAATCGAAATCACACCTAAGGCAATAAAACTTTGCAACATGGTAGAAATAACATTTCGTTTCCCCACCATTCCTCCATAAAAAAATGATAAACCTGGCGTCATCAATAACACCAATCCTGCAGCTGCTAAAATCCAGGCGACATCTGAATTTACAATATTTTCTTCGCTAAGGAATTCTCCTGTATTTGGAATATCTACAACTGGTTTCCAAAATAATCCAGCTAATGCAACTAGTGTTATAATTGCAAAAGCTACTTTCCATTTTAATCCAACTTTCATAAGTTTTTAATTTTAACCCTATCAAAATTAGATTATTTTTAAATAAAATCATTTATTTTTAATTACACCCTATAAAAATTAGGGGTTAAAATATTAATTTTACACTTTAAACATAGTTGCCCTATACAAATTCATAAAAAAAGATTCCAAAAAAGGAATCTTTTTATCAATTTGATTATTTAGTTTTTCTAAATTCTATCTAAAATATTCAATTATGTTAAATTCTGAATAATTTTCTGAAAAGCTTTTCTTGGGCTTCCATCAAAATAAACTTCGCCACAATAATGATAACCTAACTTTTCAAAAACACGCAACATTCCAATATTATCAAAGTTGGTATCAACTTTTATATTCTGTATTTTCTTTATAATTGCTATTTTTTCAATTTCATCCATCGTCCAAGTTCCTAAACCTTTTATCTTAACATCTTGTGCAACAGCCAATCGATGTATGACAATATATGGATCATCATTCATCCATTTTCCTTCAATTGCTGTATAAGCAGGTTCTATCTCATCAATAATTGCAACATATCCTATGATTAGATTATCAACATTCTCAATTATATAACCAAAACCATTTGAGATATCATTTTTTACAACATCTAGATTTGGATAACCATTTTGCCATTGATTACTTCCCTCCTCTTTTCTTTTCTCAATTGCTTGTTGCAAAATTTCCCAAATTCTATCTGCATCATTCAAAATAGCTTGACGTAAATTTAATCCAGTCTCCATATCTTATTTTTATTTTCAATATAAGTTATTTTTAAGCAAATCATAAGTTTTGATATTTAATTTTTTGATAAATTAATAGAACTAAACAATGTCATACAAACATGAGGTTTCCAAAATCTATAAAATATGTAAAAATACCTTGGCAACAAGTTTTAGCAATACTTATTTTATTACTCGCATTTGTATTTTTCAGAAGCGAACGCAAAGAAATGATGCAAATTATTCCGAGTATTCAAAGCGCAAAACCTATTTGGCTATTGATCGGTTTCGGAATAACGATTCTCTATATTTCGCTGCAAGCTGCAATGTATATCACAAGTTTCAAAGCAGTTGGTTTACCTCTTAAATTTTGGGACGCTGTCAATTTATTTCTCAAACGAAATTTTATCAGTGTTTTTCTACCAGCGGGCGGAATTAGTTCTTTGGCTTATTTACCCAAACAAATCAAAAAGCAACAATTTGAAACAAATAAAATCATTCAGGCAAGTTCTATTTATGGTTTTATTGGATTATTAACGGTTTTCATCATTGGCGTTCCTATCATTATTTATAGTATTTACGTCAACAAATATTTTAATGATTCGTGGATATCATTAGTCATTTTGGGCATAATTTTAATTCTAGTTTATTTCATTTATAACTCATTCAAAACCAAAAATAAATTCTATCAAATTATAGAAAATAAATTTCCAAAGATTACGGAAGAAATCAATCCAATTTTTGAAGCTTCTTTAGACAGGAAAAATATTAATCTCACAATTCTAATTTCAACAATCATCGAAATTACTGGGATTTTACACGTCTACATCGCAATGTTAGCGTTAGGTATTCAACCCACTTTTGATGCAGCAGCTTTGGCTTATACGATTTCTGTTTTATTGATGATTATTTCGCCTTTTTTGAGAGGTTTGGGTGCTGTAGAATTTACGATGGTGTATATTTTAACACAATTCGGCTATTCTCATAACCAAGGTTTAGCTACAACTTTATTGTACCGCGTTTTCGAATTTTGGCTGCCTTTAGGTTTTGGATGTTTGAGTTTTATGTGGCGTGGAAGAAAACTATTTGCACGAATTTTTCCTGCTGTTATGATTTTTACATTAGGAATGATTAATATAATTTCAGTCATCACTCCTCCTCTTGCAGAACGTTTGCATTTCGAAAAATTGTATTTACCAATCGAATTCATGCATCTTTCAAAATTGATGATTCTATTTGTCGGAATTGCTTTATTGATTACTTCATCTTATCTCATCAAAGGATTAAAATCTGCATGGATTTTTGCTTTAATATTTGCCATACTTTCATTTTTTGGAAATATATTCAAAGCATTGGATTACGAAGAAGCTGGATTCGCATTTTTCACAATCGTGCTATTAATTTACAGCAGGAATCAATATCCATTGAAAACAAATTTGAAACGATTAAGACAAGGATTCTCTATTTTTTTAATGGCATTTTTTGCAATTTTTATTTACAATGTTTTAAGTTTTTATTTCATTGATAAACGTCATTTTGGTGTAGATTTCTCTTGGAATCAAGCTTTTTATTATACATTTCAAAACTTCTTATTATTCAGCGAAAACAATTTAGTTCCGAGAACAACCTTTGCCGAAGATTTTAAAGACATCAATATCTTTTTTGGATTTAGTTCTTGGATATTATTGATTTTAGCATTTTTTAGAGCTAAAAATTATAACACAAAAGGTATTCAGGATTATGAAGAAGCAGAAGAAATCGTCGAAAAATATGGTAATTCAGCATTAGATTATTTTAAATTAATGGATGATAAAACTCTTTATTTTTCTTCAAATATTGATGGTTTTGTCGCGTATAAAATCGGTTTAAATTTTGCTATTGTTTTGGATAATGTTGTATGTGATGCAAAGCATAAATCAGATTTAATTTCAGAATTCGAGAACTATTGCAAAACAAAAGGTTTGAAAACTGCTTATTATCGAGTTTCGGAAAACGATTTAATTGATTTCAGAAATTTAAAAAAACAATATTTATTAATTGGTCAAGAAGGAATTATTGAAGTTGATTCCTTTAATCTTCAAGGTAAAGAACGTAAATCGATGCGAAATGCATTGAATACTTTAGAGAAAAAAGGTTTTAAAACAGAAGTTATTTTGCCTCCTTTGACAGAAGAATTTTTAAATGAAATTGAATCTGTCTCAAATGAATGGTTAAAAGAATTTGATAAAAAAGAAATTGTATTTGCAGAAGGTAAATTTGACAGAGGAATATTAAAAAATCAAACGATTATTACGCTGAGAAATGAAGAAAATAAAGTGGTTACATTTCTGAATGTTATTCCAGATTATGCAAAAGATGAGATGACTTACGATTTATTTCGAAGAACTGTCAATTCGCCAAATGGTAGTATGGATGCGGTGATAATTGCATTAATTAATCGCGCCAAAGCAAATCAAAAGAAATATATCAACATTGGTTTAACTCCTCTGGCTGGTTTAGATAAACCAAATAATATTGCCGAGCAACTCATGAAATTTGCTTATCAACGAATTGGGACGTTTAAACAATATCAAACAATGCGCGATTTCAAAGAAAAATACGCCAATTATTGGATCAACAAATACATCATTTATGATAATGAAGTGGAACTTATTCAACTTCCACAAGCGTTAAATAGAGTTATGAAACCTCAAGATGAAAACTAAAAATCTCATATTATTTGGATTGATTATCACTACAATTGGTTTGTATATCGTACGTACAAAAGGAGATGATGTGGATATCAAAGATCCTTTACCGCTTAAAATATGGGAGAATAAAAATGACACTAAACCTATCTTGTTTTATTTAAGTGGAGATGCTGGATTAGGACCTTTTTCAAAATCAATTTGTAAAAATCTTTATCAGAAAGGCTATGATATTTATGCTTTAAATTCTAAAGTTTATTTTTGGAATGAAAGAGATCCTAAAAAAACGGCTGAAATATTAAGTCAATTTTTAGAAGAAAAGTTCAAAAATCACAAAAATCAAAAAGTTGTATTTATCGGTTATTCTTTTGGTGCTGATGCGATTCCATTTATTATCAATGAGCTTCCGACAAAAACCAAAGATCGAATTCATCAACTTATTCTTTTAGATCCGTATGAAACTGCTGATCTTGAGATTCATTACAAAAATTTAATTTTTGAAAACGTAAGCGGAAAATGGAATACAATTCCAGAAATTAATCAATTACCTAACTTACATTTATCTATTATTTTAAGTGATTATGGAAAAAATTATCCCTACAATAAAATTACTTTAACCAATAAAAACATAATTTATTTGGGTGGTAATCATCACTTTAACCGAAATTATCAAAAAGTAACTGAGACTATTACTAAGCAATTAAAGTCAAATTAGAAAATATTCATTTAACATAATTACATCTTGTGATATTCCGAACTTTTTTGTTTTAAAATCATCAAGCTCTCTTTTAATTTGTTAATCGTAGAATAAGAATGAAACTTATTCTTATTTAGTTGAATGGTGTAAAAATTATCATAATACTTTCTAGCTAACTAAAAGTTTAAAACATAAAAAAACCTCAAGAACTAAATCTTGAAGTTTAAATAAAAACTGGCGATGACCTACTCTCCCGCAATAGCAGTACCATCGGCACTGAAAGGCTTAACTTCTCTGTTCGGAATGGGAAGAGGTGAGCCCTTTCGTAATAATCACCCTAATATTTTTTGTATTTTTAATCAGGTTTACATCCTGATGATTCGATAAAAAAGCCTCAAGTTGTTCA
>NZ_DCOI01000014.1:0-6034 GCF_002322895.1 Empedobacter sp. UBA1574
ACAACTCATAACTCGAAAACAGCCCTATAATCTCCTCAAGGGGATAGTTTAACTTCTATTCCTATTCCTTTAAGTCTTATGTCTTATAACTTATCACTCAAAACTCAGAACTTATAACCCGCGTTAGGGATAGTAGTAAAAATCCTTTTGTAGGAATTGGAACTTTCTTACTTGAAATTGAATCTTCTTCTACAAAAGATTGGAACGGATAGTCCGACCGAAGGGAACGCCCAAATTAATTTTTGTTAGGCACTATAAATTATTTGAAATTTATTAATTTATATAGATCATTTATTTTTTTAATAGAATCATTATCTAAATAATATAGGAAAAATAGGTTCTTGTCTATCTCAACAAAACCAGTAATCATATAAGATTTTTCGTTTTTTGATTCAATTAATAAATCAGGTTTATAATCATTGTTAATATCTAGCTCAACCATACCTTTTAAAGCATAAAGCTTTATTCTATCATTTATAATTGAATCGATGGGATTTCCTTTTATATTATAATTTACAATGGGTTTATGTATAAAGAAATCATCTGGAAAGTACATTTCTTCATATTTAGTATTTTCAAAATTATATACATCAGGACTCCGAAAAAATGATATTTTTTTCATCATTCTTTTATTAATTTCGATAATTTCTCCTAAGTTATATATCCTTATGATTGATTTTATTTTATCATCAATTGTTTCAGGATTGTATGTGTAATTTAAATTTACTTGCCTTACTTTATTTGATTTGGAATCGAAATTTACTGTAATATTCTTTAAGTTTTTATCGTCAACAATTGAAAACAAGTGAGAATTAAAAGATTTTAACGATTTAAATTGTGCATTATTTACAGGTGGAACTTTATAATAAAGTTCATTATAAGATTCAAATTGATAATTATTAAAAGTCTTACGAACTAAATATAAAGTATAAGTTGCAGAAAGTACCAATAATATAAAGAATAGAAATATAAATATCTTTTTCATAATTAATTATTATCGAAATATCAATTGTAGTAGCTTTCATAGATGCTTTTACAAGTGTTATCCATTCATATTCATTATCCATAAATATATGAATAAAAAAGAATTACACATACAAAAAAAAGCCCAACCAAAGTTGAGCTTGTATTTATCCAAAATAAAATGAATCGCGATCATTTAGAAAATTGAAATGCTTTCGAGTTTTATCTTGTTCTTCTTTATCAATTTCGAACTGTAAAATTTCGGGATGATTGTTAATTGTTTCCAAATCTTGTCCCAATGTATCAAATAAATGCGAATCGCCTTGATACTCGAGATTATAGCCATCTACGCCAATTCTATTTACACCAGCAATAAAAGCCATATTTTCGATTGCTCGAGCTTTTAGGAGTGAAATCCAAGCTTCTCGACGTGCTTTTGGCCAACTAGCGTTACAAAGTATCAAATCGTAGGGATTTTCCTCAGTATTGCGAATCCAAACTGGAAATCGTAAATCGTAGCAAACAATAGGACGAATTTGCCATCCTTTATAATCTATCGTTACAATTTTATCTCCTGCAGAATATACCCCAGCTTCTTTTCCGTAACTGAACAAATGTTTCTTATCGTAAATATAAATAGAGCCGCTTGGACAGATGAAATAAAATCGGTTATAGTATTTATCGTTTTCATGTGTAGAAATGCTTCCAGCAATCACAGAATTCAATTCTTTGGCTTTGTGTTGCATCCATTCGAAGGTTTCTCCAAAAGGTTTTTGACCAATTTTTTCTACATTCATCGAAAATCCCGAAGCAAACATTTCTGGTAACAATATAATATCAGTTTGATGATTGGCTAATAATTCATTTAAATAAGCGTGATTAGCTTTTGCATCTTCCCAGATTATATCGTATTGTATTAATGATATTTTAAGTTTATTTTGAATCTCCATTGTTAATAAATTTTTGATCTAATTTTGGTTTATTAGATTGGTTGATGATGTAATACATAAAGATAAATATAAAAAAACCAATAAACGAACCACCAACGGTATCAATCGCAAAATGGCGCGATAAGTAGATTCTACTAATTGCGATACTTGGAAAATGAAGTGCAAAAAATAATTGTAACCATCTGTTTTTGGTTAATAAACATAAAGTCATCGAAATTATTGCAGCTGTTAATGAATGTCCTGAAGGAAAAGTTGAAGCCATTTGTATCGCATAATCTTTGACTAGAATAATGTCTATTTTTTTCTGTGTAAAATAATATCCAGGACGTAAAACTTGTTCGAAATAGACATTCTTAAAGAAAACACTAATTGTTGTTGCAACTGCTCCAGAAACTAATAAATAATAAAAATATCTTCGAGTTGTTTTCCAAAATAGATAACCAAGAAGTATAAAAAATAAATAATAGGTTCCGAAATCGGTATAAAAAACAAAGAGTTTATCGAGATAATGATTGCTGTATTGATTGAAATGCAGATGTAATTCGTCGCGACCATAATATTGCGTCATAGCAATTGCAGCAAAATTGTAGATAAAAAAAACGACAAAAAATGGCCAAATTCTTAGAAATAAATCTTTTTGTTGATTCATTTGAGTTGGGTTTTTAAATAACATTTATGATGAGATTCCAAATAAGTCTAGAATGACATTCATTCAAATTTAAGCAAAAAAAAAACTTGACTAAATAGCCAAGTTTTAAAACGTTTTAATATTGTTTAAAAAAATTATTTTACTTTTTCTACGATTGCTTTGAAAGCTTCTGGATTGTTCATCGCTAAGTCAGCTAAAACTTTACGATTTAATTCAATTCCAGCTTTGTGGATAGCTCCCATAAATTTAGAGTAAGACAATCCGTGTAATCTTGCTCCAGCGTTAATTCTTTGAATCCATAACGCACGGAAATTTCTTTTCTTTTGACGTCTATCGCGGTAAGCGTATACTAAACCTTTTTCTACTGCATTTTTAGCAACAGTCCAAACGTTTTTTCTTCTTCCGTAATATCCTTTTGCAAGTTTTAAAACTCTTTTTCTTCTAGCTCTTGACGCAACTGCGTTTACTGATCTTGGCATAATTTTTAATTTTTTTGTAGTGGGCGAGATTGCTCTGCTTTAAGGCCCATCGACAGGGTTAATAATGAATTAATAAACCAAATAAGAACACGTTCTTATTTTAATCTTAATTGTTGTTTTACTGAATGAACATCAGCTTGATCAACTAAACCAGTTTGAGTTAAATTTCTCTTTTGTTTAGTCTCTTTTTTTGTTAGGATGTGGCTTTTAAAAGCGTGTTTTCTTTTAATTTTACCTGTTCCTGTTAATTTGAAACGTTTTTTCGCTCCAGATTTTGTTTTTAATTTTGGCATGATTACAAATATTTAAAATTAAAACGTTTTTTATTTTTTGTAAGATGATAAGAACCTAATTATTTCTTAGGTCCCATCATCATAATCATTCTTTTACCTTCAAGTTTTGGCATTTGTTCTACTTTTCCAACATCTTCCAATTCTTGAGCTAAACGTAACAATAAGATTTCTCCTTGATCTTTAAAGATAATAGAACGTCCTTTGAAGAAAACATACGCTTTCAATTTTGAACCTTCTTCTAAGAAAGATCTTGCGTGACGTCTTTTGAATTCGTAATCATGATCATCTGTTTGAGGACCGAAACGAATTTCTTTCACGACAACTTTCTGCTGTTTAGCTTTAAGTTCTTTTTCTTTTTTCTTTTGTTCGTATAAGAATTTTTTGTACTCTACGACACGACAAACAGGTGGAATGGCTTTTTCACTGATCATTACCAAATCTAAACCTTGTTCTTCTGCAAGTTCTAAAGCTTTAGCTATTGGATATACACCAGGTTCTATACCTTCTCCAACAACGCGTACTTCTTTCGCGTCAATCTTATCATTGATCTTGTGTTGATCTTCCTTAATTACTCTGGCTGGACCTCTGCCGCCTTTTCTTCTAATTGCGATAGTTATTCTGTTTTAAATTATTTTAATTTGATTTGTTCTTTCATGAAGTCGATAAACGCTTGAATCGTCATCTCTCCTAAATCACCTTCTCCGTGTCTTCTTACAGAAACTGTACCGTTTTCTGCTTCTTTTTCACCGATGATTAACATGAAAGGAATTTTACCGATTTCGGCATCACGGATTTTTTTACCAGTTTTCTCGTTTCTACTGTCAATCAGTCCGTTAATTTCTTCTTCGGCCAGCAAATTTAATACTTTTTCTCCATATTCCACATATTTTTCGCTAATTGGTAAAATTGTGAATAAATCTGGTGTTAACCAAAGTGGTAAATTCCCTGCTGTATTTTCTAACAAAATGGCAATGAAACGTTCCATAGAGCCGAATGGCGCACGGTGAATCATTACTGGTCTGTGTTTTTCGTTGTCTGCTCCAGTGTAAGTTAAATCAAAACGATCTGGTAAATTATAATCCACTTGGATTGTTCCTAATTGCCATTGACGTCCTAATGCATCTTTCACCATAAAGTCTAACTTAGGTCCATAGAATGCAGCTTCGCCATATTCTACAACTGTTGGTAAACCTTTTTCTGCTGATGCTGTGATAATTGCTTGTTCAGCTTTTTCCCAGTTTTCGTCAGATCCGATGTATTTTTCTTTATTCTCTGGATCTCTTAATGAGATTTGAGCCGAATAATTATCAAATCCAAGATTTGTAAATACATATAATACTAAATCAATTACTTTTTTGAATTCTTCTAATAATTGATCTGGTGTACAGAATAAGTGAGCATCATCTTGAGTAAATCCACGAACACGCGTTAAACCGTGTAATTCTCCTGATTGTTCGTAACGATAAACTGTACCAAACTCTGCATAACGTTTTGGTAAATCGCGGTACGACCATTGAGATGTTTTGTAAATCTCACAATGATGTGGACAGTTCATTGGTTTTAACAAGAATTCTTCTCCTTCGTTTGGCGTTTTAATTGGCTGAAAACTATCTGCACCATATTTTGCATAGTGACCAGAAGTTACATACAATTCTTTTTGACCAATGTGTGGAGAAATTACCATTTCGTAACCCATTTTTTGTTGCTCTTTCAATAAGAAGTTTTCTAATTTTCTTCTCAAAGCAGCTCCTTTTGGTAACCAAAGTGGTAAACCTGCACCAACTTTTTCAGAGAAAGCAAATAAACCTAATTCTTTCCCTAATTTACGGTGATCACGTTTTTTTGCTTCTTCTAATAACTCAAGATATTCTGTTAAATCTTTTTGTTTTGTGAATGTAATACCATAAACACGAGTCAACATCTTGTTTTTCTCATCTCCACGCCAATAAGCTCCCGCAACATTCAAGATTTTTGCAGCTTTCACAATTCCAGTGTTTGGAATGTGTCCACCACGACATAAATCTGTAAAATTATCGTGTGTACAGAATGTAATATCTCCATCTTGTAGATTAGAGATTAATTCTGTTTTGTATTCATTGTCTTTGTATGTCTCTAATGCTTCTGCTTTTGAAACTGAATATAATTTGAATTCAGCTTTTTTCTTTGCATTCTCTAACATTGCTTTTTCTACTTTCGCAAAATCAGCTTCTGTAAATTTATCCTCACCAAAATCAACATCGTAATAGAAACCTTTGTCAATCGCAGGTCCAATAGTTAATTTAGCATTTGGATAAAACTCTAAAATAGCTTGCGCTAATAAGTGAGCAGATGAATGCCAAAAAGCTTTTTTACCCATTTCATCATTCCAGGTTAACAATTTGATCGTTGCATCTGTGGTGATTGGGGTTGTTGTTTCAACTTGTTGATCGTTTACTATAGCCGAAATTACATTACGTGCTAAACCTTCACTAATGCTTAGCGCCACGTCCATAGGAGTTACGCCACTCTCATACTGTCTTACACTTCCATCTGGAAGAGAAATGTTTATCATCTTACTTTTAGAATTTGTACTAGGATGCAAAATTACGAATTTTCTGTAAGTTGACGAAATTTTTAAAGGGTTGATTTTGTTTGATTATTGATTATTTAGAATATTTTAAATATTAACTAGATGTCATACTGAAACGAGTTCCTTTAGAT
>NZ_DCOI01000029.1:0-47983 GCF_002322895.1 Empedobacter sp. UBA1574
AGTGATTAATTCTTGTTATTTTACACACCTCCAAGGGCATACTATCAACGATAAAACAATTTTTAAATTCATTAAATTCTTTCGCTAATTTAAGTCGAATACTATTAATTTGCTCTGATAATCTTCGTTTTCTACGATTGTAAATACTACGCTCAATTTTACAACTTAGCGCTTTAGGAAGATTTCGAAATAAATGATTTTCACTATCAATACCCATAAATTCAGCTGTTAAAACAAGACTTATGAGTTCTAAATCAAAAAGTTTAGGTCTTCTACGTTGATAAATTAAAAGTGTATCTGTGGAAATTTTTCGTAGAACTTCCAATATTCTTTCATAATTAGCAACTAAGTTGTTCATTGTAAATGTTTTAAAGTTAAATTAATTTACTTATTTTCAATGAAATGAACAACTATATTATTTATTAATCAAAATGCACAACGGGTGTCTTATATCTTTTCTTACTACGGAAGTTTTGTTAGGATATCCAATTCTCTTCATAGTCTTATTTTTATAAAATAGGGTAACAAATCTGAACACTATTTTCTATAGAAAAAACGAATGATACATAATTAACATTTTATCCAAATAAGACATACATTGCTTTATTTTTATCAATTATCCATTATTAAATACTTATTAAATGATTAATAAATCTTTTTTTTATTTTTTTTATAAAATTAAAATCGATACTCATTAACAGATAATTTTTATTTGAATTTTATACATTTCAGAAAGTGAAATCACGTTAAAAAATGAAGAATATTTAGGAATATATTAACCTAATAAAAACAAAAAAGGCAACCAATTGGTTGCCTTTTTTATTATAATATTTAAACTGATTAATTAGTCAATTTTGATATTATCGATAACTAAATCATAAGCTTCATCTTTTCCTACTTTTAGTGCAAAAATATTTTCACCAGCAGTTTTTTGAATATCTACTCCTTCAATATTTAGAGTAACAAGAACCCATTCGCCTTTAGTATCAATTTTACCTGTATATTGATTTGCATCAATTGGTGATAAAGATACATTTGCATTCGATAAATCTCCTACATTATATACTACGTATTTTTTATCAGATTTATACACATTTAGTGACAATGATTTCCCAGATGTTCCTTTTACATAAAATGTAATTTTCTTTGGAGTTGCAGGAATTGTATTATTTACAATAGTTGTAAATACGTAATCATTTGCTTTTGGTGTTCCTTTTAAAAGTAATGCATTTGTGTTATCTCTACCAACACCAACTCCGCTAGTTGCATAGGTATCTTTCACTAAGCCAAAAGAGTTAATAGAAGATAAAAAGTCAGCCCAAACATTGAAATCAGAACCTTTGAACAATAAATTTGCTGCTTCGGAATTATTGCCTCCACCTGGATTTTGGCCTCCACCTACATCAAAACGAGGTTGATCAAAGTTAACATCTTTTGTATCACGGATATATACTTGATATGAAGAATTATACTTACTCACAAGAACTGTTATCTCTCCACTTCCAGTTGGCAACTCTACATCTTTAAAAGAAGCGGAACTATTTGTTCTTAAATCAACCTTACCTCCTTTTTTATCAACTAATTTCACATTATCAGCTGTTGAAGTTGATCCTACTGGATAATAAGTTTGTGCTACTTCTGGAGACTCAAATTGTACATTGTTTATTTTCACCAACGTATTTACATTTTCTGGTTTCAAAGCTTCTGCAAGACTATTTACTTCTTTAGGAGCAATTGTTTGAATTGGATCACACGTTTTGATAAATACTTTTTCTCTCAATTCTTTTGGCATACGATCTAAGTCGAAAGTAGTTGCTTGACCTCCTGTTAACTTAGTACCAATTCTAATTGTTCCACGATCTTCAGCAACTTTAAGTCCTTTTAAATAAACCTGAACTGTACTTCCTATTGGATAAAATCCATAAACAGAGCGTTCTGCTAATTCTATTTGTATACCAGCTGTTGCTCCAGAAGCTTTGTCTTGAAAAGAAATTGTATTTGGTAAGTTTCTAGACTCGTCACTTGTAATAACAATTCCTTCTACTATCAAGTCTTCTACAACCATTCCTTTATCATCAACTTTCAAGGTTTTGTTTGATACTTGATCTAATAAATCTTTAATTGTAATGTTTGCTTCTTTTTTTTGTGGACAATCCAAAGATGGAACCGAATAATCATCATCTTGTACACACGATTGCGCTGTAAATAAACCTAAACTTAAGGCTACAGCTATAGTTATTTTAGTTATTGTATTCATTGTATTTTTCTTAAAAATTGATTAAAATCTGAAGTAAAGGTTCGCGAAATAAGTTGTTCCCATTCCATACCACAATTTTGGACCAAATGTTTTTTGATAAGTAGGATCTATTGCATTCGTATATTTCCCTGTTCTCATTTGTTCAAATCCTCCGGTTACATAATCTTTATTATTCAAGACATTATTGATTGTTCCTGAAATTCCTGCAGAATATTTACCAATACGAAATGTTTTACCAACATTGATATTTAACATAAATTGATCATCCATTTTAGGTTGTCTAAGAACTTCTTTTAAACCTTCTTCTGTTATACCTTCAATTGGATAACCTTCTTCTGTTTTTACAAAACGATCTGTTCTTCTATATGCAGCTATATCTAAATAATTGTTCATTAAATAGTTTCCAGATACACCAATCCACCAGAATTTTGGATCACGGTATTCGGCACTTAAAGAAAATCCTGTTTGTGGTCCACCTCCTAATTTATAGTTCTTTATATAAGCTTCTCCATAATTCTTATAAGCGACACCTTCGTTTCTTGCATAATCATCAGAATATAAATTATAATCTGCATTATCTTTATAAACATACTGCCCTATGGCTGCAACAGCAGAAACTGTAAGAACCGGTAATACTTGTGCCTCTACAGCTAACTCTGTTCCCAAATACTCTTTTCCTACACCTGTCATTACTTCAGATACAAATATTTGATCATTTGTTCCGTCGATATAACCAAACGATTTCTTAACTTCGTCTTTAGTTCTTGTATAGAAAGCTGTCGCACGTGCTTTTATACGTGGAGCTCTTAGGATATATGACAAATCACTTGAGAATATTTTTGCACTTTTTACTCCATCAACAGTTACTTCATTTACACGAGCATTTGGAAAAATCTCATCAGAAGTTGGAGCTTCAGTTTGATACAATACATTTGCTTGAATAAAGTTACGCCCATCTAATTTCACTAAAAAATTTGATTTAACACCAAAATCTAAGAAATCGTAAGTTTTACTTTTTCCATAAGATGAATCAAGATAAATTCCATTTCTATATTTACCTTCTCTATAGAATTTTGTCATTGCAGCTTTCATACCTATTGTTACATCTAAAAATTTTCCTTTTATTTTAGATTGAGCAAACAAATCAGCATAATCTCTATTAATCTCATAATTATAACCATAACGATCATCTTTGTAAGAAATCATATCTGGATTATTAGCATCTGTCGGAGTTCTACTAAAAGAATCTTCTCCTTTTACAAAACCTCCTCCTAACAAATCTTCTACTCTACGAAATAACTCTGATTTTGTTTTCTGATAAGAAGCTGCCAAAACGACATCTATATTTGGTGTTAATTCTGTTTGAAAATTTGTATAAGCAGAATATGTTTTATCTTTATTAACATCACTACCTAACCAAAATGCAGAATAACCATCGCTAATTCCTTGATTAAACTTATATAATGAACTCCAATCCAATTGAGAAGCCGTTCCATTCAACCAAGAAGCTTTATTATTAGCTTGAGAAGGTAAATTTCTATAATATAAAGGAGATGGGTTGTACGCATTATACCAATCTAAACGTGAACTACTTTCTTCTCCAAATTGGTAAGAAATAGTTGTCGTTAATTTTGATTTATTATTAATATTCCAATGATGCGTCAACATATTAATTGGTTCGAAAGTTTTCTTTACACGTTCATTACGTTTTTCACCATCTTGCCAACCCCAATATCCATTATAATATATCCCCATCATATCCACCACCTCTTGCGTATTAGGTGAACCTGTAGAACGACGAGTTGGCGCACCAAAACTTGTAAAGTTTAAGGTATGTTTTTCATTAAACTTTTTCTCAACACCTAAATAGTAAGCATATGCATCATAAAAAGTACCTTCTATAATACCTTCATCTGCCCAACGTCTACTTCCTGAAACCATAAATGCCCAACCGTTATCCATTAATCCTGTATTGTATGTTGCCATTACACGATTTCTGTATGAACGATTTGTATTAGAATAAGCCAAACTTACTCCTTTACGCATTGTTGAAGGTCGAGTATCAAAATTTGTAACTCCTCCTAAATCTCCAAAAGCATAATTAGAAGGTTCGATTCCGTATGTTAACTCATCTGGACGACGAGTTACATCATTCAAACCTCCCCAGTTATTAAAAGTTGCACGACCATTATCCATTTTGTTCATACGAACCCCATTAAATAATACGTCATTATATTTGTTGTCTAAACCTCTTGGTTTAAACCAATACGAACCTAATTCGTACGCAGAAACGCGAGCAAAAACATCGCGCGAAGATTGTAAAAGTCCTGAATTTGAAGCTGTCGAACTTTCATCATCAGATAATTCATCATCTGTTAATGTAATAATTCCAACTTCTGCTGTATTTGGATTAAATGTTAATTTAATATCACCTAAGTCAAGCTCTTTTTGCCCTGTTACAGTGATTTCTTTTTCATATGGGTCATAGCCCACGCCATAAACTTGTAATTTGTATGTTCCATCCGGAATATCTACAAACTGAAAATAACCTATACGATCGGTGATAGCAGCATCGCTTACTGCTCCTCCGTCCAAACGTACAGTGAGGTTATAAACCTCTTCACCTGTAGCAGCATTTTTTGCTACCCCAGTAACCTTTGTTTGCGCCTGCGCCATAGCGACAGTTGCAGCAAAGACTGAAAGACTTAACAATAATTTGTTCATTCAAACGAATTTTTATTTATAAATTAGCTCTCTATTTCCTTCATCAGAAAAAATAGGACAACAAATTTAATAAATTCATAATTAATAACATATGTTTAAAATTAATAAATCTTTAACTTTATTAATAATTTTTAATTTATTCTTAACGTTAAATGTTAAAGCTCAAAGCAAATATTCAAGTGCAACTGTAGCCTTTTACAATGTTGAAAATCTTTTTGACACCATAAAATCAGTTGGATATGTAAATGGAACTTTACCTTTTAATGACAAAAATTATCACATTCAGATTGCAGAATCTGACATATCGAAGTACGAAACAGAAGAATTCAAACAAAGTTATACGTACGAAAATATAAAAGGAAAGAAAATTATCCGTCCATTAATTCTTCAAGAAGAATTTTTACCAAACGGAAATAAAAGATGGAATACAGAAAAATATTTCCAAAAAGTCAATAATATTTCAAAAGTTATTAGCGAATTAGGCGCAGATGTTACAGGCTCTGCTCCAGTAATCGTAGGTATTTGTGAGATCGAGACAAGAGAAACTTTAGAAGATTTAGCAAAAAGCTCTGCTTTGAAAAAATACGATTATGGTGTTGTTCATTTCAATTCGTTTGATGCTCGTGGAGTTGATACAGGTTTATTGTATCAAAAATCTCGTTTCAAGGTTATTGATGCAAGACCTCATCCAATTTTCAATTATGATGCTGAAGGTAAACGCAAATATACGCGTGATATTCTACAAGTTACAGGTTTATTAGACGGTGAAGAAATCACTTTTTTAGTGAATCACTGGCCTTCTCGTAGTGGTGGAGAAAAAGTTTCGATGCCAGCTCGTATGGAAGCAGCAAAGGTGATGAAAGGAATTTTTGATGAGTTAAAATCTAAAAATCCAAATGCAAAAGTAATTGCAATGGGTGATTTTAATGATGATCCTATTTCTCCAAGTATTAAAAACATATTTGATCCGGCTGGAGAAATTGCTAAAGTTTCGGATAACGGATATTACGATCCTATGTTACCTTTATATAAAAAAGGTGTTGGTACTTTAGCTTATCGTGATGCTTGGAATCTATTTGATCAATTTATCTCAACTTCATCATTGGTTACAAAAAATAAAGATTATTCAACGTATAAAATCTTCAAAACTGAAATTTACAACAAAGATTATTTAAAAGCGACAGAAGGTGCATATAAAGGCTTCCCTAACCGTATGTGGAGCGGCGATACTTATCGTGCAAACGGTTATTCTGACCACTTTCCAGTCTATACAATCTTATTAAAACAAGCAAAATAAAAATGAACAAATTAGAGCAATTATTTAGTCAAAAAAATAAAAACCTCATTACAATATACACAACAGCTGGGTATCCGAATTTATCGGATACTCTTGTTATTTTAAAAGAATTAGATCAAAATAATGTTGACATTATCGAAGTCGGTATTCCATATTCTGATCCTTTAGCTGATGGTCCAACAATACAAGCTACAAGTGAAAAAGCGTTAGCAAATGGAATGACATTAGATATTTTGTTTGAGCAATTAAAATCGGTTCAAAATGAAATTTCTGCACCAATTGTTTTGATGGGTTACTACAATCAAGTGATGACATTTGGATTAGAAAAATTCTTACAAAATTGTCAAGAAAGTGGAGTTTCAGGGTTGATATTACCTGATATGCCGTACGAAATTTACTTGGCACAACACAAAGAATTATTTGAGAAATACGATCAAAAAGTTACTTTTCTAATTACACCTTTAACAACAGAAAAACGCATCAAAGAGATTAATGATGCAACTTCTGGATTTGTTTATATTGTTTCTAGTTCTGCAACTACAGGTGCAACAGAATCTAATTATAATGAAGATTTTTTGTCAAATGTTAAAAATCTAGGCTTAACAAAACCACATCAAATTGGATTTGGGATTTCGACAAAGGCTGATGTAGAAAAAGCTTGGAATTACGCAAATGGAGCAATTATAGGAAGTGCTTTTTTACGCGTTTTAGAAAATTCAACCGGAAATCTTTCAGAAGCCATAAAAAATTATCTTTCAGAATTGAGATAAAAAAATAGTTTTCAAAACAAAAAGCAAGCTTAATTCAGCTTGCTTTCTATTTTGGAAATGTTTTATCTAAAAAATTATTCAACAATTAAGATGAAATAATTCTTTTTACCTTTTTGTAATAAAACATATTTATCAGCAATTAAATTTTCTGTTGTTAATACAAATTCTTCCGCTACTTTTTCTTTGTTTACAGAAATTGCGTTTGCTTTTAATTCACGACGCGCTTCTGAATTTGATTTTAAGAAGCCTGATTTTTCTGCTAAAGCAGTAACAATATCCAATCCCGCTTCGATATCAGTTTTTGCAATAGTTGCTTGAGGCACACCTTCGAAAACTGATAAGAAAGTATCTCCATCTAATTCTTTCAAATCTTCTGAAGTTGATTTTCCGAATAAAACTTGAGAGGCTTTTTCCGCTTTGCGTAATTCTTCAACACCATGAACTAAAATTGTAATTTCAGTTGCTAATTTACGTTGTAATTCGCGTAAATGTGGCTCTTGACGATGACGCTCGATTAAATCATCAATCGCTTCTTTTTCTAAGAACGTATAAATTTTGATGTAACGTTCAGCATCAGCATCCGCTTGATTTAACCAAAATTGGTAGAATTTATAAGGAGAAGTACGGTTTTTATCTAACCAAATATTTTCACCACCTTCCGATTTCCCAAATTTAGTTCCGTCCGCTTTAGTTGTTAATGGACAAGTAAAAGCAAAAGCTTCACCTTGTACTGTACGACGAATTAATTCTGTTCCTGTTGTAATATTTCCCCATTGATCAGAACCTCCCATTTGCAATTTTGCACCTAATTCTTTGTACAAATGTAAATAATCATATCCTTGAATCAATTGATATGTAAATTCTGTGAAAGACATTCCGACATTCGATTCAGAAGATAGTCTAGATTTTACAGAATCTTTTGCCATCATATAATTTACAGTAATGTGTTTTCCGACATTACGTGCAAAATCGATGAACGAAAAATCTTTCATCCAATCATAGTTATTCACCAATAAAGCTGAATTTCCATTATTCGTATCAAAATCTAAGAAACGAGACAATTGTGCTTTAATTCCAGCAACATATTTATTCAATGTTTCTTCGTCTAATAAACTTCTCTCTGCTGCTTTACCAGTAGGATCACCGATAAAACCAGTTGCACCACCAACCAAGGCGATTGGACGATGACCGTGACGTTGCAAATGAACCAATAAGAAAATAGGAACCAAACTTCCCACGTGAAGAGAATCTGCTGTAGGATCGAAACCTACATAACCAGAAGTCATTTCTTTATTTAGTTGTTCTTCTGTCCCTGGCATAATATTGTGAACCAGTCCTCTCCAAGTCAATTCTTCAATTAATGGATTCATAGTATTTTAATATATTTTTTATCTAATTTTTACAAGGTACAAAGTTATGATTTTTCAGTAGATTATAATAGAGATTTTTGGATATAAAAAATCAAGGTTTTCCTAATGGAAAACCTCTATTTTAAGTATATAATTAATGAGGATAAATTATATTAAAAATGTTATGATGGATTTTGTTTTAATAATGGATTTGAGTTTATCTCAGCTTGAGGAATTACCCACTGCCATCTATTGTCTGATGCCTCAATTGTATACACATTATTAATAACAGTTGTATTATGATTTGCTCCAGTACGATCAAGTTTTTGCCCTAAACGTTTTAAATCATAGAATCTAAATCCTTCTCCCCACAACTCTAAACGTCTATTCAACAAAATTTGTTGGTAATAAGCATCTCCAGTAGTTGTAAATGTTGTAAAAGATGTATCTCTTGCCTTTACTAAAGTAGACAATACTGTTTTCGAATCTGCTTCTTTACCTAACTTATATAATGCTTCTGCTTCTATTAAATACATTTCAGCTACACGCATAAATGGCACATCGCCTAATGAAGACGCAGTACTTTCTGATAGAAATTTTTGAGATGTATAAGCAAATAACGAATAATTTGATGGCAAACCTAAACTTGTATGTTTTCCTGTCGGATCCACAACTTGTACTCTCACATCAGTAGAAGGAAATGCATTATACAATTTCGTATTCATTACTTTAGGAGCTGTTCTAATTTGTGTTGAGTTATAATTTCTTGACATGTACGCATGGAAGTTTCCAAAATAATCTGTCTGATCAGAAATAATTTTAACACCCCACATCCATTCTGGATTCGTATAATCATTAAAACCAGCTTTATACTGAGTTTGAGTCATAAGTGTCAATACCCCTCTTGCTTCTTTCGCAAATTGAGCCGCTTTAGTATAATCTTGTTGCACTAATGCTACACGAGCTTTCAAACCTTTAATATTTGCTACAGAAAAATGTGATTTATTTGCAGCTGTTTTTCCTGTTAATAAAGTTTCAGCTTTATTAAGATTCTCCCAAATTGCTTCATAAGTTTTTGCTACAGTTGCTCTTTCTTTAGGTGTCACTTCTGTAGGATCATCTCTTAAGACAATTCCATCATTAGCATTAGTGTCTCCTGCAACATATCTTTTACCATATGTTTGTACTAACTGAAAATAAGCAAATGCTTTATATGCATAAGCTTCCCCAATAGCCTTATCTCTTAACAAAGGATCTCCTGAAGCAGCTGGTCCATAAGTAATGATATTATTCGCATTTTTTATCATCCCATACCAAAATGTCCATGGATATGAAGCTGTTCCTGAACTTGTATTATTTTGAGTAATCCATCTAATTTCGTCTCTAAACCATCCATTACCCACACTTGGAAATACAACATCTTCTCCCATCACATCAGAAATAATTAATTGAGCTGTATATCCATTATTACCTTGAGAAGAGTTTTGACGTACATACATATTACGGTGCATACCGTTAATAGCTGCCATTAAGTTATCTGCCGAAGAATAAATAGTTTGATCTCCTACAGATGAAGATGGTGTTGTATCTAAAAAGTCATCATTACAAGAAGTAAAAAACAGAGACGATACAACTAATGCTGATATTAAAATTTTAATTTTTTTCATTTTTTTTTAAATTTTAGATTAGAATGATACATTAACTCCTAAACTTACAGTTCTTGAAGGTGTATAACGATATGTCGTTGTACCATTGAAAGATTGTGTTGGTTCCAAACCTTTTTTAGCTGTCCAAGCATATAAATTTTCTCCTGCTAAATAAACTCTAAAGTTTTTTAATCCAACGGTATCTAATACTTTTCTATCAAAGTTATATCCGATTTGAGCATTTCTGATGTTTAAATAATCAGATTTAACCAACCATCTTGTTGAAGCTGCTCCTACTGCACTAGCATTAGCTGAACTTAAAATAGGAACAGAAGTTATATCTCCTGGTTTTTTCCATGCATTTAAAATATCAACATGTTGAGATTGACCTTGCGCATAACTATTCATCAAAGAAGCATAATTCCCATCATACGTTTTTCCTCCTAATTGATAGTTTAACATTACAGATAAATCAAAATTACCAAACTTGAATGTATTTGTAACACTTCCGTAAATATCTGGATTAGAAGTTCCTGAATAAGCGTACAACGCATTATTTTGATTAGTCGTCATTAAAACTCCATTTACAGTTCTAGAGTTTCCATCTGATGCTTTATCAGGATCTTGAATAAATAAACCAGCTCCATCAGTAGGGTCTACTCCGTACCATTGACGTAACCAAAATTCATATAAAGATCTACCTTCAGCAATACGTTTTGTACCATTAATAATTGCATCATCTTTACCTTTTGGCATTTTAATCATTTCATTTTTATTGTGTGCTGCAATCAAACCTAAATCCCATGAAAATTTATCATTGCGAACAATCCCTAAATTCAATGAAAATTCTAAACCACTATTACGCATCTTTCCGATGTTTCTATAAATAGAGTTTCCTGGAACCCCAGCAGAATTAGGTACTGGTTCTGCAAAAATCATATCATTAATATCTTGAAGATAATATTCAATAGATCCTGATACTCTTCTTTTAAACAAAGAGAAATCTAATCCAAAATCCCAAGAATTTTTAGATTCCCAAGTTAAATTAGGATTACCTACTTGACCAAGATAAACTCCCGACTCACCTCCATTGTTGTAACCTAATGAATAAAGATCTAAATCCACTTGATAACCAGGCTCTGCACCAATTCCTCCATCATTACCAACTTGCCCATAAGAAGCTCTTAATTTTAATTCATTAACAACAGAAGATCCAGCTAAGAAAGCTTCTTTATGTATATTCCATCCTGCTGCTGCAGACCAGAAAGTTCCTTGATAATTTTGATCAGAGAATCTAGATGATTTATCTATACGTATAGATCCAGATAATAAATATTTGTTACTGAAATCATAATTTAATCGAGCAAAATACCCTTCTTTTCTAATTACATAATTATATCCAGATGAAGACGTTGGTGTCAAGAAGTTTGACATTTCATAAATTCCTGAAACTGTTTCTCCAATTTTTCTTAAATAACCATAATCTACTTTTCTATCAAAAGATTCATGACCAAGAATAACATCAAAATTATGTAACCCTACTGATTTTTTATAGTTTAATAATTGATTCCAAGTAACCCCTGTATATTTATAAGTTGTTAATCCTAAAGAGGCTGTTCCTGCTGCATCTCCAATTACTTTATTACCATACTCTTTATAAGTGTAATTTCTTACATCATATGTTAAGTTTGTTGTAAATGTCAGCCCTTGTATAATTTTAAATTCTGCAAAAAATCTAGAGTTTATAGCATTAGTATCTTGTCTATTATTATTCAATAATGTTTCTTGTAAAACATTACGTCCTGAACTAGCTGATGCACCTCTACCTCTTGAATCATTTCCATCATATAACGGATTTCCATAAGAATCATAAACTCTTTTACCATTTGCATCATATAAGAATGGAGAATAGATTGGCCCCATTGCACGAGTAAACCAGAATGGATTAATATATGACGAACCACCTCCGTCATCTGCTAATGTAGATTTCACTAAACTACCAGATAAATTCGTTCCTAATTTTAACCAATCTGTTACTTGACTATCAATACTAGTCTTAGCAGTATAACGTTCAAAATCAGACTTAATCACATAACCTGTCTCTTTCGAGTACCCAAAACCAGCATAATAAGAAGTATTATCTGTTGCTCCCGAATAATCTACATCATACTTTTGAAAAGTACCAATTCTTGAAATATAATCTTGCCAATCAAAGTCGTTGTATAACATTGCTGCATCTGTCAATTTACCATCTACAACAACTTTATCATTAGCTACTCCGTAAATATTATTTTTTAAGTTATCTTTAATTAAAGAAGAGTTTGCATAAGCATTTGCCTCTGCTAATGTGTAAGGTAGTTTTGTTGCACTATTAGTAGTTCCTAAAACTCCATTTCGCATAGCTTCCCAAGCTGTCACATAGTAATCTCCAGCTCCAATTCTTGAGTATTCAGGGATTGCTCTAGAGACAACTCCTGTATTAGAAGAAAATCTAAAAGCCCCTTTACCTTTCTTACCTTTTTTAGATGTAATCATAACAACACCATTCGCAGCTGATGAACCATATAATGATGTTGAGGCAGCATCTTTCAATACCGTCAAAGACTCAATATCATTTGGATTCAAATCCTGTAAACTCCCTGTATATACAGCACCATCTACAATATATAATGGAGTAGAAGACAATGTATATGAACTTACACCACGAATTTGCACACTCAATCCAGAACCTGGTTGTCCAGAACCTGTAGAAACTTGCACCCCAGAAACAGAACCATCTAAAACTTTAGCAACGTTTGAAATTGGTCTATTTTCTATGTCTTCTGATTTTATAGTACCAATAGAACCAACTACTGTTTCTTTTTTCTGAACTCCAAAAGCAGTGACAACAGTTTCTTCTAGATCTACTGTATCAGTCTTTTTAGGTTTTAATACTCCTAAATTTGCATTTGTAACAATATACTCTGTCCCATTAATTAATAAAACATCACCAACTTTTGCGTCGATATCAAAGTTTCCATTTTCATCTGTATAAGCCACCTTATCAGTTCCTTTTACTGAAACTTCAATATCAGCTTCAGGAAAACCATTTGCATCATTCACTGTTCCTTTTGTTTGAGCAAATACTGCTGTACTCAACCCAAGAAAAGCTAACAATGACAAAGAAGTCAATTTTTTTCTCATGTGTATTTATAGTTTATTTTAATACAATATTAACATTTTTTAACATGATTTAAAAAAAAAAATGTTTTTTTAACATTATAAAGTAATATTTTCAATTATTGTTAAATAAAATAAATTATTTTTAACAATAACACCTATTTAATGAAAAATCAATAAATAAAATTAATCTCAACAATATAATATTTTTGTATTATTATAATCAATATCTAATCGTCATGCAAACACTTTTCGAGAATGAAAAATTCAAATGGATTAATTTACAAAATCCAACAAAAATTGAGTTAGATGAAATTGCCACAAAATATTGTTTTCAGAAATTAACGATTGAAGATAGTTTGGAGCCTGGACATTTACCTAAATATGAATCAGATGATTCAAAAGTTTCGTTTTTGTTAATTCGTTTTTTTGATAAAGAACACCGTATGTTGAAAAACACTGTTCGAGAATTTAGTCACAAAATCAGTATTTACATCGGTGCAGATTTTATTGTGACTGTTCATCAAAAGGAAACGGATATTTTTGACAAAATTCATAAAAAGTATTTAGCTAATACTGATTCTTCTAGAATCTTAATCAAAGGTATTTTATATCGTATTATTTCCGAAACCATCAAAACTTACGAAGAGCCTGCATATCAAATGGACGAAGAAGTTAATCAACTCGAACATTTGATTTTTACGGATGATTTCAGAAAAATTAAACTTCCTACCTTATATAAAATCAAACGAGAAGCTACAGCTTGCAAAAAAATATTAGATTATACGCTTGAAGCACTGAAAGAATATCGCGCAGATAACAAAAAGACAAGTTCATCACAGGATTTGTACGAAGAAAACGTAAAAATGTTACACTTGCATTCGCAAATTGTAGATGATGTACAAAGTTTGTTAACAATTTACCTTTCGTTAAATGGACAAAAATCGAACGAAATCATGCAAATGCTTACCGTTTTTTCAGCATTTTTCTTACCCTTAACTTTTATCGCCGGAATTTATGGAATGAATTTCGATTTCATGCCCGAGTTAAATTACAAATTAGGCTATCCAATTTGTTTACTTGTCATGTTATTAGTGGTAATTTTTATTTACTTTTGGTTCAAGAAAAAAAAATATTTATAATTCAGTATGATTTTCGTAACGGGAGGAACAGGTTTGGTTGGCGCGCATTTGTTGGTAGAATTGGCAAAAAAGCAACAACCTATTCGTGCCTTAAAACGAAAAACATCGAACACAGCAATCATCAAAAATTTCTTTGCAGAACAAAACGCTTTACAGTTTTATCAATTTATTCATTGGATTGATGGTGATTTGTTGGATGTAACTGAACTTCCGAATTTATTAGACGGGATCGAAACAATTTATCACGCTGCAGCTTTTGTTTCGTTTGATGAACGTCAAGAAGAAGAAATTTTCAATACGAATATTTTAGGAACTGAGACTTTGGTAAATGAAGCGATTGATTCTGGCGTGAAAGAATTTTTCTTCATCAGCTCTATTGCTTCGATGGATGATTTGAATCCAGCAACTAAAATGATTGACGAACGTTCTGGTTGGAATAATGGCTTGACGCATTCTTCTTATTCTATCTCAAAATTTAGAGCAGAAATGGAAGTTTGGCGTGCTTCACAAGAAGGTATTAAAGTTATTATTATAAATCCTGGTGTAATCATCGGAACTTTGGATACTAAACGTGCAAGCGAAAGTTTGTTTCAACAAAATTCATCAAAAAGCGATTATGCTCCTTCGGGCGGAACAGGATTTGTTGATGTACGCGATGTGGTGAAGATTTTTTTAGAGTTAATTAATCAACAAGTTTACAATCAAAAATTTGTGGTAATTTCTGAAAATAAAAGTTACCGAGAAGTATTTGATCTTGTTTCGATCAATAGCAAACGTTCAGTCAAAAATGTTTCGAATACAACCTTGAAAATCATTAAAAATCTATCTATTTTTAGTCGAATCTTTGGTGGAAAATATATGACAAAAGCGAATTATTATTCGTTGACAACTTATACCAAATACGACAATTCTAAAGTTAAAAATTTGCTTCAATACGAATTTATTCCAATCAAAGAAGCAATTGATTATCATTATAAACGCTTTCAAAAGCTGAATTCTACAAAATAGTTTACTTTTGTTTTATGGAACAACAATTCATTTCAACACTTTCAACAACTGCTTCGGAATTAAAATCAGGAAGCGTTTCTGCTAAAAGTCCATCAAATATTGCGTTGGTAAAATATTGGGGAAAAAAGAAAAATCAAATTCCAACCAATAGTTCAATTAGTTATACGTTAACCAATAGCTATACAGAAACTGAATTAAAATTTTCGCCAAAAACATCGGATGCTTTCGAAGTTGAAGTTTATTTAGAAGGTGAATTGAAAGAAAGTTTTACTCCAAAAATCATTACTTTTTTCGAAAGAATTACGGCTTACATTCCATTTTTGAATCAATTCAAATTTGAAGTTCACACACATAATTCTTTTCCACATAGTTCTGGAATTGCTTCTTCAGCTTCTGGAATGTCGGCAATGGCATTATGTTTAGTTCAAATTGAGAATATTCTTGGCGCAAATTTATCAGAAGAAGACGCCAAGAAAAAAGCTTCTTTCTTGGCTCGTTTAGGTTCTGGAAGTGCTTGTCGTTCGGTTTACAAAGGTTTGGTTGAATGGGGAGAAAATGATTTTATCGAAGGTAGTTCAGATTTATTTGGAACAAAATATCCAGATGTCGAAATTCATGATGTTTTCAAAACTTTTCATGATACCATTTTATTGATTCACGAAGGTCAAAAATCGGTTTCTTCTACTGTTGGTCACAATTTAATGAATGGACATCCGTATGCAGAACGTCGTTTTGTGGAAGCAAATGAAAACTTAAAAGCTTTATTACCAATTTTAAAATCTGGCGATATCAAAGCGTTTGGAGAATTGGTAGAACATGAAGCTTTGACATTGCACGCCATGATGATGATGTCGAATCCTGCATTTATTTTGATGAAACCAAATACAGTTGCTGCTTTAGAAAAATTGTGGGAGTTCCGTCGTGAAACAGGAAATCATTTGTATTTCACATTAGATGCTGGCGCAAATGTACATTTATTGTATCCTTCGCAAGATGCGGAAGCTATTGAAATTTTCATCGAAAATGAATTGAAACAATTCTGTCAAAACGGAAATTATATAAAAGATAAAGTGAGTTTTTAATCACTTCTAAAATAAAAGGTTGTCAATTATTTGATAACCTTTTATTTTTTTATTAATAGTTTCTCCATTAACCCAAAAATAATCAAACTCAAAAAAATACTCATTCCGATAACAACAATAATATTTCCTAAAGCAATTTCGACAGGAAAGAAAACAAATCGTATTGCGGAAATAATTGTTGTAAATAGAACTACTTTTAACCAAAAAATGTAATCAAGTTTAGTATTAGGAAGAATTTGTTTTGGCATTTTATAAATCCAAAAAGCAATAAAAATTGCACCTAAAAACTGCTAAAATGTTGTAAAAATTTATACCCTTTTACTTCGAAATTATTGAAAGGAATTTGTACCCAAGTTTCCTGTAGAGCGTGAACATGTTTCGCAAAAAATCCCCATTCGTGAGTAAAAGTATACCAAAAAAGATGCGAATAAGCTCCTATTATAATTGAGAGAATTATGATTATCCAATGTTTTTTGAAATAATCAATCCAATCGAAATCTAGGAATTGAGCAAATCGTTCTTTAAAAAAATAAGGTAAATGATGAATTAAAACATTTCGGACAAATAAGTGAAAAACGAAACAATAAATAATAGCAATTGGTAAATCAAAATACAAAACGCCTCAAAACAAATGAATATACCTCGCTACAATCTCCATTCGAGAGAAATATTCTAAATCTGGCGACATCGAACCAATGATTAATCTCGTCATCGAAAACCAATTCGATTTTAGCTTTTTTAGCGCAAGAACAATTGCTGGATGGCAAAAAGTTAGTGGCATTTAGGTTTTATTTTGATGCAAAGTAAATCAAAATATCCATTAATTACCAAAACGTTTGATGTTAACTTTTCGCTCCTTAATTTTCAAAATAAGCGGTTCATATTCTGTATTTTGTTCCTTTTCTACCGTTACTTTATTCAAATATGTTTTTGCATAAACATGTTCTGGTAAACTATTTTCTACAAGATGAAACGTATAATTTCCGACAGGTAAAAAAGCTGTATATTCACCTCTATCATTTGTTTTAACTGTAAAAACCTGTCCATTTTCGTGATTAAAAATCAATGTAAATCCGAATAAATTTGCCGAAACCTGATACTCCAAATTTGAAGATAATTCATACTCAACTTTTCCTCTCACAATACCAGTTTGTTGCATTGGAATAGAAATAGAAGTCGTTTTCGCATTGATATTAACCGCGAAATCTTGTGCAAACCATTTTTGTCCAGGAAGTTTGATTATATAATTACCATAAGGAACTTTTTTATACTTGATATTTCCTTCTAAATCTGTAATAAAATTCGTTTCATTTATCTTTACATTACGACTATCAGCCACTTTATCACCTTCATCAAAAATACCATTTGCATTGTAATCATAAAACACAAACAAATTCAATGTTCCGTCTTTTACATCTGTCACAGTGCGTTTCGCAGGCAAATTATATTGAACACCAACCTGCAAATAAGTTTGTTTGTTGTTAAAAGTTTTCGAATCATAATGACTAAAACTAGCTTGTGTACTCACAATAAAATTATCAATGGGTTGATAATCTAAAGAAGCTCCAAAAGTTAGAGTATTTCCAAAATTTTTGTCAATATTATAATAAGTAGAAACTGCTGTATTTAATTTTTTTTGAAAAAAGCTTTGACGAAAACTCGCCGAATTTGTAAAACGTTCTAATTGATGATTTAAATTATTCATCGAATAAACTTCTGCAATCATCATACTTCCTCTTTGATAAATTGAGTTTAACTGAAAGTTTTTAACACTCCACGTTAATTGTCCATAAACAATTGGATCAGCATTTCTCAATTCTTTTAGTTCAGAAAATCCTCCCAAAGCATTCAACACCAACTGATGCACACGAGAATTAGACAACCACGTAAATGTTCCGTTCAAATAAGCTGATTTAAAGTCCATCGGCATATACTTAAACGTCTCATAATTCAGAATATTTGATTTTTCTAAATTCAATTTAGGAGAAATCGAAACATTAAAATGACTTGCCAATTTGAATGATATACCCGTCTCAAAACGTAACGCTTTCGACTCATTCGCTTTTGTATAATTCATCAAATATGGATCGATAGATTTCGGATTGTTATTGGTAACCGTTAACGAAGACCACAACGAAAATTTAGAAAACGTTCGTTGAAAACGCTGATTAAGATACAATGCTCCACGTCGTGTCCCCGGATAATATCCTGAGCTGTAATAATTGGAACTATAAAAATCAAATTTACCAATTGTTCCAGAAACATTTGCAGAAATCGACATCGAGTTTTCGACATTGTTCGTCTCTTTAAATTTTGATAAACCATACCCAAATTTCACTGAATGATTCCACTTATTTGGTGTAACCCATTTGTAACCATTTGTCAAAATAAAGTTCGTTGTAGAATAAGTTCTATCAAACAAAGCTGTTGTTTCTAATTCGTTTTTATCTTTTATTAAAAATCGTCCATTCGCAAAAGTTGTGTTGCTATTCTTGAAAACATCGTTCGTCAAATCATCTAATAAATTATAATTTTTTTCGACCGTTCCGACTACAATTCGGTTATCATTCTTATCATAATTATTAAAAAACATCACTCCTCGTCCGTTAACTGGAATATCAAAATCGTTGTTATTGATTGATCCGATTAAAATTCCTTTGTCTTTGCGTTGATATTTCACCCAAGAATCTGTCAAAACCATGTCTTGATTCTTATTCCAAGTTGTTCCATTAATATTATATGCAAATTCATTCAACCCAACCGAAAATTCTTGATGAGCCATTAAGTTATAATTCGCATTAGCAGAATTAATATCGCGAGCAGTTAATCGAACATAATTTGAAGAAAAATTGGTCCAATTCTGATTTAGCATTGTTGGATCTATATACACACGATTGGAACTTGCATTCTGTATCGTAAAAAACACATTTCCTGCAAAATCTTTGGTCGTTGTATAACCCGAAACATTTGCCTGAAAACTTTCAATTTTCATCATATCTCGGTCGACATATTTAGAAAATCGAACAATTTTTTCTTGAAAAGCTTCAACTATAAGTCGTTTGTTATTATAAGTATAACTTCCTCTGAAATCAGGAAGTACATTGGTTAACAAAATTTCTTCGGCTTGATTTCCCATATTCATTACTTTTAATTCATAATGAATAGAATCTCCTTCTTGACGGTAAAAAATATTACTCTGGACAGGAAAAATTTTGATGTTTCTCTTTTGCAAAACAACAACTGAAGTAACAGATTTTCCTATTTCTTTTTTGCTTAAAAAATCAATAATATTGAATTCTAAATCTAATTTCCCAGCCATTTGCGATTTACTCACCGTAAATTGCATAGGAATAAAAGCCTTCTTGTTTGGATTGATTTTTATTTGAAGATTATCTTGCGAATACGATCTTATAGCCGAAGGGATTTTAAGTCCTAGACGAGCATTTATCGTATCATTGGTTGTATTTTCTAATTGAAGAATAACAGAAAAGTTGTTGCTATCTTCTAATTTAACTTCTTTTATTGTACTAAATTTCAAACCATTATTTATAGCTTGAGCATGCAAATTTTGTCCGCTAACAAGCATAAGCAGAATAAAAAATACGCTCCGAAAATAATTGATTGAAAAGAACATATTGTTTTACAAAGGTGTAATCGTGTACAACAAAGAAGTTGAATAATTCCCAGGTTTGCTATTCAAAATTTTATTATCCGACGGAGTTGTATAATAAATAATATTATACTTTTTTGAAGCTGTTTTAGAACTATTCGTCATCAATGATTGATTGTAATTCGAAAGTTTTATAACCTTAGAAAGATTATTTGTTTCGATGTCTTTTATCTGAACATTGATTGAATTTAATTCCAAATTCTGCGCATCACTTGATTGTAAATATTGATTAATCGACGAAACTTGAATATCGTAAGCTGTATCAGAAGAAACAATTAAGCCATTTTGATATTCTTTCTTCACACCATTTCTATAATCTTGTATTGTATTGAAAACCAATTCTGCATTTACAGCAGAACCATCGACCGCAATAGAAAACGCCGGAGCTGATTCGTAATTTCCGTTTGGACTAATTTGCATTTCAATCGGAAAAAGACTTTTACCAATCAGGGTTCCAAATTCATTCAATAAAGAAAACTCGAATTGAATTGGATAATTGTTCCATGATTTTAGAGCATTTAGATATGTTCCTGCATCTATCACAATATCATAATTCAAGACAATTGCACCATATTTTCCTGTAGTTGTAGCAATAGTCAAAGGAGAATTTCGGATAAAATAATTTGGAGAAAAACTCATCGCGATGTTATTCTGAATAACTCCTAATTGATTTAGCGTAGGATAATTCTCTGAATAATATTGAGAAGTTGTATAATTATTGAATTTCAATTTCAGTTTTTCGACAGGAAATTCTTTTTTCTCAGAATTTACAATAGGCGAAACAACACGCGCAACTAAAGACCAATTTTTATAATTTAATGCACCAGTCATATGCATTTGTACAGCCACAACATTAGACACTGTAACTCCACTACTTCCATTCACTAACACCCAACCTTTATTATGAGCATTTAACGTAAACTGAGCAGAAACTGCCATTGTCAACAATACTGTAATTGTTGAAACTATTTTCTGAAACAAATTATTATTTATCATTTGAGAACGTCAATTCAGCAATTTTCAATTGATCATCTTTCTCAAAACTTAAAGTTGAGGTAACAATATACGAGCCTTTTGGCAAATCCTTTGGCAATGGTATATATACAATTCTTTTATCATTGGGTAAACTATAGAAAACTGCATCTTGCAATTTTGTTTGTTGACCATTTTCTTGATTAATGATTTCATTTGTAATCGTTCCTTCGCTCCAAACATTTCCTTCATTGGAAATATTAAGCACCAAACGATTTTCAGTTTTATCGTAAACAAAATTTGTAAACTCTACATTTGTATCACGTGCAATATTTAATCGTTGATAAATTTTGATACCTGTACGAATCGAGAATATAATATTTTCTCCACTTTTGTTTTGTCCAGCAATCGGATTTGTTTGCGTGATGTACATCATTGCTGTATGCACACTCTCTGTATTTATCTTTTCTGGAACTTGCATCAGAACTTCTATTTCTTTCGATTCTCTTGGCAAAAGTGTAAATGTATTACTTGGTAAAACTGTGATCCAGTTTGCATTACTTGTTGGTAAAGTATTAGGTTCAGAGACTACATTACCTCCAAACTCATCATACTTCCAATCATTAAAAGAAACAGACAACTCTAATGTATGTACATCACTTACATTGGTTACCATAATCTTTTTACGCTCAGACTCACCAGGATTTAACGCAAAATAAGTCCTTGGTGGACTTACAGTAATACCTGATTGTGCACTAATCTTAGTTGAAACGATTAAAGCTAAAAAAGAAACGATTGTTAAAAAACGAAGAACTTTCATAAGCAAAAACAGAAGTGATATTTTTCAATATCACTTCCTATTTTTTATATTATTGTGCTTCTATTGTATAAGTTACAGTAGTTGTATACACGGTAGGATTCTCAACATTGTTATATTTGTTAACATAAGCGTCTCCTCCTGTTCCACTATACGCAACGTTAAATTTTAAATTTGTACCACCAACATTACTAGAAATCAAGTTTTTGTCTGATTTATCTAATGTAACTGCACTGAAAGTTGATCCTGATTGATTCCCTGTACCTAAAGTTGCTACTAAGTTAATTGTATTTACAGCGATTTGATCAGTTTTTCCGTCTTTTGTAAAAACTAAATTTTCATCATCAGATTTCACTTTAACAGCAAAACCGCCAGTACTATATACAATTAAGTGGTCGTTCATGTTTGCAGTTACACCCTTAGAATAATCATCTTTAGTCTGATATACTAAATCAACTGTATTATTACCACCAATAACAATTGTTTGAATTGGCTTTAGTTTTACGTTTAATGTTGCTGTTGCTGTTTTAGGCCCAGGCCCAGTCGTAGTGTTATCTTGAGCGAAAGCTGTTCCAGAAACTAATCCACAGAAAATTGTTAAAAAAAATGCTAATTTTTTCATCATTTTAAAATTTGTTAAAAATTTATTAAAAAATATTTGTTAAATAAACTGGTAGTTTATATATTTAAGATTGGTTATTCTCAAATGCGATGCAAATGTAGTAGTTGTTTTTTATTCTTAAAAGATTAAATCATACCAAAAGATGATGAAAAACGACATTTCTAACTATTTAATTCGGAGTGCTTTGTCTGAATTTAGTCGGAGAAATCCCCGTGTTTTTCTTAAAAAACGCAGTAAAATTGGTCTCTTGAAGGAAATTGAGTTCCAGCGCAATGTCTTTTATTGACATTTTTGAGTTGACTAATAAAATCTTTGCATTTTTAATCAATTCTTCAACAATCATTTCTTTTGCTGTTTTACCAAAAACGATTTGAGTTGCTTTATCTAACCTTCTTTTTGTAATAAAAAGTTTATCACTGTAAAAAGATACTTGTTTATTTTCCTTGACATTTTCTTGCAAAAGTTTTTTGAATTTTGTCGCAAGTTCTACATCAAAATCATCTTGTATAAATTGGCTTTGCATATCAAATGTTTCCATTTGACCATTGATAATAATACGTTCCAAAAGATTATGAGCAAGCTTCATATCTAATTTATTTTCGAATGCAGTAAAGAAATATTGCAAATAATTAGCCTCAAAAATTGGAGCAGAACAAATTGTATTCTCAACAATATTTATAATATCTCGCGAAAAAAGTGTAGAATTTTCTAACTTCAAGTTCTCTTCGATTGATTTTGAATAAAACTCTTGTTTAAAAACAATATAATAAGCATCTGTACGAGTAGTTTGTTTCACAAATTCTTGAGAGATATTGGGAGCTATAAAAAGAAAATGATTTTTAGGAATCGAATATTCTTTTCCATTTATTTTATGAACAAATTTTTTAGAACCAGACCAGATTATTCCAAAATACTCATCAACAGATAACTCTTTTCTCAATTTTTCTGTATGTAGGATATCATTCAATTCAAATGCAGTTATACCTACATCAAAAACCAAATTATTATAAACTTTACGATTATTCCACAACATACGTCTATACTATTTTATCAGTGTTATCAATGCAAAATTAGGACCATTTTTAACCAAATTACTTGATATAAATCAAGTTATAATTTTAGTGCTCCAAAAATAATAAAATACAATATGCTATTTAAGTATTTTAAAAAATTAACTAAAAAAGAAAGCTTATTTTTAATGAATAAAAAAAAGTCTCAATAAATATTGAGACTTTTAAAACGTATTTTAATGTAGAAATTTTCTAATAACCGTCTGCTCCTTGCTCTCCTTTTACAATCGCCAATGCAGAAGATGTTCCAATTCTTTTCACGCCTAAAGCGATCATTTTTTCAGCTTCTTCTGTTGTGCGAACTCCACCAGAAGCTTTCACTGGAAGTGAACCTGAATTTTCAAGCATCAATTTAATAACATGCTCGTTTGCTCCATTTGGTTCTCCATTTTCAGTTTTATAAAAACCTGTAGAAGATTTTACAAAAACTTTTGATGCATTTTCTTCACCTGCTTTCTCTAAAACAGTATCACGAATTAATTGTGTTATACCAACAATCTGTTCATCTGTTAAAGCAGCAGTTTCGATAATCCATTTTACAACTTTACCTTCACGCAATGCGACTAATGTTGCAGCTTCTACTTCTTCTTTTACTTTATCACTATCACCTTTTTTGAACGCTTCGTAGTTTACTACAAAATCTAATTCATCGGCTCCATCAGCAATTGCTTTTTGCGCTTCTCTCAACTTTTCATTCAAATCGTAAGTCCCTTCAGGAAAACCAATTACAGTTCCCAAAACAACATTCGATTTTTTCTCATCTAATAATTCACGAACTGATCTTACATAATCAGGACGAATCATTACTGCATAGATATCATTATCAATAGCTTCTTGTGCTAACTTATGCACCATCTCTAATGTATCAGAATTCGAAATACCTGCTTGTTCAGGTGTTTTAAGATACGTCGAGTCTAAATATTGATTAATATTCATCTTTGTATATTAAAGTTTTATTTGTCTATCTATTGGTTGCTCCAACGAAATTATAGTTTCTGTACGTGTAACGCCATCAATTTGCTGAATTTTTTTGTTCAACACATTCATTAAATGTAGATTATCACGACTCAAAATTTTAAGGAAAATCCCGTAATTTCCCGTTGTAAAATGAGCTTCCACTACTTCTGGAATCTCTTCCAAAGCTTTCACAACTAATTTATAAGAAGAAGGTTTGTCCATAAAAACACCAACAAATGACATCGTTGAATAACCTAAAATTGAAGGATTTACAATTACTTTTGTCGAATCAATCACTCCAGAAGCTTCTAATTTCTTGATACGTTGATGAACAGCCGTATTTGATATACCTAATTCTTTTGCTAATTGCGAAACAGGTATATTAGCATTGTCCATAAAGGCATTCAGAATCAACTTATCGATTCCGTCAATCTCAACCTGACCATTTTCGTGGATTCTCACCTATTCTTAAAATTATACCGCTACAAATTTAATATTTTAAAATGGTATAAACGGGAAAATGGTCGCTATATCCACCGAAATATTTTCCGCCAACAAAAGTTCTGAATGGCAAACCTGTAGATTTTCCGCCTGTATTCTTCAAAAAATCAGCATCAAAAATATCTGTTTTTATATATTCTAAATTTGTGTGAGAAGTAAAAAATCCTTTCGAAAAAAGCTGTTGATCAAACAACATCCATTGTTTTTTAAAAATCATCGAACCTCTTTTATAGGATTGTAGACTGACCATTGGATTGAATAATTCGTTTCTGTTTATTTCTTCTTGTTTAGAACGAGTATCCAATTCATCAATTAAGTCAGAATTTGTTGGAGAATCATTAAAATCTCCCATCACTACAATTTTTTCCGAATAATTTTCGGTTAACAAATCGTTAATTCTTTTTCGAATCGTTTTAAAAATATGTTGACGTTTTAATTGATTGACTTCTTTATCAATTTTAGAAGGTAAATGAACAATAAAAAGATGAATAATTTCGCCAACTAAATTTCCTTTCACATATAAAATATCCCGTGTGTAAGATTTTGTATCATATTGATCTTTAAAGATAAATCTAATTGGTTCGCTTTCTAAAACTTCAAAAAATTGTTGACGATAAATTAATCCAACATTTATTTTTCTTTCGTCTAATGATTCATATAAAAGTGTTTTATAATCGCCATCTTTCAAAAAATCATTTTGAATCAAATCTTCTAAAACTTCTTCATTTTCAACCTCAGCCAAACCAACCAAATATGGCAATTCATTTGTTTCTAATTTACCAATTTTAGAGATGCAAAATGCAATCTTATTCACCTTTGTATCATAACGATTATCTTTCCATTTGATAAAATTACTGGGCAAAAAAGATTCGTCTGAAGATTTAGAATAAAAATTTTCGACATTATAAAATGCGATTGTCGCTAAATTTTGTTTCAAAAGAATTGTTTTCTGCAAAATTAAGAAAGAAACTAAGTTTATAAAAATTGGTTTCTTAAGAAGCATTAAAAAGACGACTTTCTCAAAAGTGAACTTATACATAAAGTTGAAAAAAAAATCAGTCAAAAATTATCAACTTGAACAATTTTCTTTCAATAAATTATCAACTTGACTACCTATCAAAAATCATGTTAAAAATTATACTAAAATTAGTGTAAATGATTGATTTATGGTCAATTTAATCTGCTAAATATTGTATATTTGCAAAGTTTGCAGTTTCTGCATTCAAAATTGAAAAAATGTATTTTTAATTGACTATTATTAAAATAGTCTCAAAAAAATTTAAAACATAATGTCAAAAATTCATTACACACTTACGGATGAAGCTCCGATGTTGGCAACTCACTCATTTTTGCCAATCGTACAAGGATTCACGAAAACAGCTGATATTACAATCGAAGTTCCAGATATTTCTTTAGCTGGACGTATTTTAGCTAACTTCCCTGAATTCTTAAAAGAAGAACAAAGAATTCCTGATGCTTTAGCAGAATTAGGAGCTTTGGCGACTACTCCGGAAGCAAATATCATTAAGTTACCTAATATTTCGGCTTCTGTTCCTCAGTTAGACGAAGCAATTGCAGAATTGCAAGCGAAAGGTTTTGCTGTACCAAATTATCCAGCTGAACCAAAAAATGAAGATGAAAAAGCAATCAAAGCTAGATACGGAAAAGTTTTAGGTTCTGCTGTAAATCCAGTTTTACGTGAAGGAAACTCTGACCGTCGTGCACCGAAAGCTGTTAAAAACTATGCAAAAGCTAATCCTCACAAAATGGGAGCTTGGGCTACAGACAGCAAAACAGAAGTTGCTTACATGAAATCCGGTGATTTCTATGGTACTGAAAATTCAACTACGTTAGAAAACGCAACTGAATATACAATCAAATTTTACGGAGAAGATGGTTCTGTTCAAGAATTAAAATCAGCAGCACCTTTAAAAGCTGGAGAAGTAATTGATTCTTCTGTAATGAACTTAAACTCTTTAAGATCATTTGTTCAAGAAGCGATTCAAGAAGCAAAAGACAAAAACGTATTATTGTCTGCTCACTTAAAAGCAACAATGATGAAAGTTTCTGATCCAGTTATTTTTGGAGCTATCGTTGAAACTTTCTTTAAAGATGTTTTCGTAAAATATGCTGATACTTTCAAAGCATTAGATATTAATCCAAACAATGGTTTAGCTGATTTATTCGAAAAAATCAAAGGTCAACCTCAAGAAACAGAAATTAAAGCTGCAATTGAAGCTGATTTAGCAAACGGACCACGTGTAGCAATGGTGAATTCTGATAAAGGAATTACTAACTTCCACGTTCCTTCTGATATTATTGTTGATGCATCTATGGCTGCATTGGTAAGAAACGGAGGTAAAATGTGGAACAAAGATGGTGCTGAAGAAGATACAGTAGCTATTATTCCAGACCGTTCTTACGCTGGTTTCTACGAAGCTGTTGTAGACGATATGAAAGCAAATGGAGCTTTAGATCCAACTAAAATTGGTACAGTTCCTAATGTTGGGTTAATGGCTCAAAAAGCGGAAGAATATGGTTCTCACGACAAAACTTTCCAAGCTCCTGCAAACGGAACAATCAAAGTTGAAGACGCAAACGGAAACACATTATTAGAGCAAAAAGTTGAAACTTCTGATATTTTCAGAATGTCTCAAACTAAAGATGCTCCTATTCAAGACTGGGTTAAATTAGCAGTTAACAGATCTCGTTTATCTGATACTCCTGCAATTTTCTGGTTAGATAAAGGAAGAGCTCACGATCAACAAATCATCAAAAAAGTTGAAAAATACTTAGCTGATCACGATACAACAGGTTTAGATATTCGTATCATGGACGTTAAAGATGCTATGAAAGAAACTTTAAGCCGTGCAAGAGAAGGAAAAGATACTATTTCTGTTTCTGGTAACGTTTTACGTGACTACTTAACAGATTTATTCCCAATTTTAGAATTAGGAACTTCTGCTAAAATGCTATCTATCGTTCCATTAATGAACGGAGGTGGATTATTCGAAACTGGTGCGGGAGGATCTGCTCCAAAACACATCGAACAATTCGTAGAAGAAGGTTACTTACGTTGGGATTCTTTAGGTGAATTCTTAGCATTACAAGCTTCTTTAGAGCACGTTTCTCAAACACAAGGAAATGCAAAAGCTCAAACTTTAGCTGATGCTTTAGACGAAGCAAATGCTAAATTCTTAGCAACTGACAAATCTCCAGGTCGTAAATTAGGAACTATCGATAACCGTGGTTCTCACTTTTACTTAGCAATGTACTGGGCAGAAGCATTAGCAAATCAAACAAAAGATGCTGATTTAGCTGCTAAATTTGCTCCTGTTGCAAAAGCTATGGAAGAAAACGAAACAAAAATTAACGAAGAGTTAATTGGTGCACAAGGTAAACCTCAAGATATTGGTGGTTACTACAAAGCAGATTTTGCTAAAACAACTGCTGCAATGCGTCCATCTGCAACATTAAATGCAATTGTTGACGGAATTTAATCCAACAACATTTCTTTATAAATCAAAACCTCGAGAAATTCTCGAGGTTTTTTTGTTAAAGTCTTTTAATTAAATTCATTAACAAAAATTAACATTATTCGAGAAGAAAAATCGTCATTCAATCAAAAGTTATGATAAATTTTAATAAAAAGTATGAATGAAAATCATCTAAATAATGATAATTTTAAGAATTCAAATTCATTCTATTAGATTAATCATTCTCGCATGAAATATATTTATTTACTCGCATTATACTTTTGCTCGATTACAACTTTTGCGCAATCAAAATTGGAAACGGCTATAAAAAGTCTGGATACAAATTACGCTCAAGAAAAAGTTTATTTATTATTTGATAAGGAAGATTACATTGCTGGAGATAATATTTGGTTCAAAGCTTATACATTAAATGGCTACAAACCAAGCTTAATTTCTACAAATCTTATTGTTGAATTATACGATAAAGACAAAAAATTAATCGACCGAAAATTGGTTCCGATTGTGAACGGTGAAAGTGACGGAACACTGAATACCAAAAACGAAAACGAAGAAGGAATTTACTTTGTAAGAGCCTACACAACGTACATGACTTTCTTCTCAGAAGAATTTCAACATATCAATCAAGTCAAGATTTATAATCCAAATTCTAAATTAAAACTTGTTCCAAATCCAAATTTAAAATGGAATGCAAAAGCTTTTGCTGAAGGTGGAAATTTCATTCAAAATCAGACAACTAAATTTGCTGTAAGATTAAAATCGGACGGAGATTTACCAAAAAAATGGAATGGTTTTGTATTCGAGAAAAATAATCCTACCAATAAAATTACAACATTTGATAATCTAGATGAAAACGTTGCGACTTTTGCGTTGAGAGCAGAAGAAGGCAAATCTTATCAAGTACAATTAAATGACGAAAAAGGAAATCAACAAATTATTGATTTACCTGAAGCTAAAAAAAATGGGATTCTGATGAAAGTTGTTCGAAATAGCAAAGACATTGTGATCCAATTAAAAAGCATCAATCAAGAAAATCCTTTATTGAATCATAAAATTATTGGAACAATTAATAATGAACTTGTAATGAGTTCTCAAATTGTAAAAAGTGTGGAATCGGTTTCAACTTATGTTCCAAAAGAGGTTTTAGACAATGACAAAGGTATTTTGAACATTGCCATTTTTGATGCAAATGATATTCAGGTTGCTCATCGTTTGATATTTATCAATCCAAAAGAATCGTACAAAAAACCTGAAATTTCTTTCGAAACAACGGCTAATCCACGAGAATTAAACACAATTAAGGTAAAATATCCTGAAGAAATTAATTTTTCGGCTGTTATCAAAGATCAAAAAAATAATGATGAAGACAATTTAATTTCTGCAATGTTATTGACGCGAGATTTTAGTTCGAAAATTAATCATCCTACACAATATTTTAAAAATAATGAATTCTCAGAAAATCTGGATGCGCTTTTAATAACAGAAAAATGGAAAAGATTTAATTGGGAAGATTTAGTGGTTGGAAATATCGTAAAACCTACTATTGACAACGATCGTAGATATCTTTCCTACAAAGTGAAAGCATATAATAACGGGAGAGAATTGAGCAATGCTTCGTTGAGTATTATTTATAAAATGCAGAATAATGGAAAAGAATTTGCAACGCTTGATACTGATTATGAAGGAAACTTCGAGATGAATAATTTGTTTTATTATGGGCCAATGGCGATGAATTATTTCTTGAATTCGGAAAATGGAAAATCTGCCAACAACGGAACTTTAACTTTATCTGTTGTGCCAAATTATAAAAGTACAAGTTATAAATCCAAATTGCCTGCAACGCCTTATTTATTAGAAGAAATTACGAATAAAGAAGAAGTCGAGAAGCAGAATACGTATAAACAGAACATCAAAATCATCAATGATAAAAGTATTCGTCTGAAAGAAGTTGTTGTAAAAGCGGATAAAAAATCGAAAACTGAGAAGCTGAACAATGAATTAAGTAGCGGAATGTTCAATAACATAAACGAAACTGTGATAGATTTCGTAAACGAATCTCAGCCAATAGAAGGTTATACAAATATTATGGACTTTTTAGCTGGACGAGTTGCAGGATTAACGGTTTCTAACGGAGTTCCAAAAATTAGAAATTCTGAAGTTGCAATTTATTGGAACGAAATGAAAATGACTTCAGATAATTTAACTAGTATTAATCCTAGAGATATTGCGATGGTAAAAATTTTCAAAGGCGCTGGTTTACTTGGTAATGCAATTGCAATTTACTCTAAACGAGGAAGTGATGCGCCAGTTGATAACACGCCTATGTTACCTAATAATTTAATTCAAATTGGTGGTTATAATCAATCCCTTCCATATTTTAACAATGATGATTACGAATCGCTTTACAACGATGTTCCGAATGACATAAGAAGTACTTTATTTTGGAATCCTAATTTGTATACAGCTCCAGGAGAAGACACAGAAATAGAATATTTCAACAACGATAAACCAAAAGATTATCAATTAACTATAATTGGTTTCGATGAAAAAGGAAATCCTGTTTATTATGAAGGAAAAATAAATTAAATCAAAAACCTCAAGAGATTCTCGAGGTTTTTGGTTTTAATCAAATTCGTCGATAATATAGTAGGGTTTGTCGATTTTAAAGTTCAAAAAGAATCGATTTGGAGAATATTTGTTTAAAATTAATTCAACATGAAAACATTTATTCAACTTATCATTTTATTTAGCGCTAGTTTTCTATTTGCTCAAAACTATACACTAACAGGCGAAGTTATGGAGCAAAATAAAGCGCTTCCTTATGTTGACATTACCTTATCTAATCAAGACACAATTATCAATTTAACAACAGATGAACTTGGAAAATTCGCTATTGAAGCAAAGAAAAATACGTACAAATTTGAAATCAACTATTTTGAAGAAATTGTTTTTCAGAAAGATATTCAATTGAATAATTCTATCGATTTAGGAAAGATTGAAATTAAAACATCTACAAACTTGAAAGAAGTTGTCGTTGGAGCAGAAAAGAAAATCATGGAACGAAAAATCGATCGGTTTGTTTTCAATGTAGAAAATTCTACTTCAGCGGCTGGCGGAACTGCAATGGATGTTTTGCGCGTCACTCCTGGTTTGAATGTAACAAATGATAATATTGCGGTTTCTGGAAAAAATTCTGTAATGGTTTTGATTGATGACAAACCAACTTATATGTCACAAACGGATTTGATTAATTATTTGGAAAGTATTAGCGCTTCTGATATTTCAAAAATTGAAGTCATCACGACTCCGCCTGCAAAATATGAAGCAGAAGGAAATAGTGGAATTATAAATATTGTAACAAAAAAAATAAAAAATAATAGCTGGAATTCCACTATTGGAGCATCATATACGCGAAGTAAAAGAAACACAGAGCGCTACAATGCAGCTTACAATTTACAAAAAGATAAATGGACAGTTCAGACTTCGTTGAATGCTGGAGATAGAAGATTTCTGAGAACATGGAACAACGAATTATTTTTCTCTGATGCGCGCAGACACAACATTTCTTACACAGATTATATAAACAAATATCTAGGAGGACGATTCTCTGTTGATTATAAATTAACCGATAAATGGACAATTGGTTCTAAATTTTCATTCAACAATTCGAAATATAATTCAGAAAATCCACAAGAAATGTTTTTCAAGAATTTAACGAACGAAGTTTATCAAACAAATAAAGGAAATTCATTCGAAAATGGTAAGACGAATCAATCTTTGGTCAATCTTTATTCTGAATTTGCACTTGATTCATTAGGTAAAAAGATTTCATTTGATGCCGATTACGCCAATTATTCATCTCCTATGAATAGAACTTATGCAACCAATTCTTACAAAAATAATCAGTTAATAGAAGATTCTTTTTTTGGTGGAAAAAGTAATTTAAACAATCGTATTGAGAATTTTTCATCTAAAATTGATGTAGAACTTCCTTTAACAAATTTCAATTGGAGTTTTGGGGCTAAATTTTCGCAATCAAAATCAAATAATTTGGTTGAAGCATATAAAGCAGACGAAAATTACAACTATACATTTGATGAAAATTTGTCGAATCTTTTCAAATACAAAGAAAATAACGAAGCAATTTATTTGAACGGAAGTAAAAAGTTTGGAGAAAAATGGCAGATGCAAGCTGGTTTGAGATTAGAAGCAACACAAACAGAAGGTTTTTCGAGAGAAAATAATCAAACGAATAAAACAGATTATATCAAACTGTTTCCGTCATTTTATTTGTTGCATACTTTTGATAAAAGTAAAAGTTTAGGAATTAATTATTCGCGTCGTATCAATCGTCCAAATTACGAAAGTTTAAATCCTTTTCGAATGATACAAAACGAATATGTTTACAACGAAGGAAATCCTTTTTTGAAACCAGCTTTTACACACAATTTAGAACTTACTTTTACTTACAAAAAATTTGATACTCGACTTTATTATTCAAGTTTGAGAGATGGTGTCAATCAAGCTTCAATCATTGATGAGAACACAAAACATAATACTTTTGTTTGGATGAATTTTGTAGATTCGGATAGCTTTGGTTTGAGCCAAAATATGACGATAAATCCTACAAAATGGTGGTCAAGCGTTACTACTTTTGAAGTTTCTTATTCGAGCGCAAATGTTGCAATTTCTTCTAAGCGATTCAAAGGTTGGTCGAGTTCATTATTTTCGACAAATGATTTTACGCTTAATCAACAAAAAACGATGTTTATTAACTTGATTTATTTTCAAAATTTTGGAGAAACTTTCCAAAATTATAAACTAAAACCTTATGCTCGTTTCAATCTTTCGTTCAAATATTTGATGTTAGATAAAAAATTAGAATTGAGTTTGAATGCAACAGATATTTTCAAAGCGCAAGAATATTTATCACAAAATAACAATGGAATCGTACAAACTTTTGCGAATGTATGGGATACTCAAAGCATAAGAATTGGATTGAATTATAAATTCGGAAGTAATAAATTATCAGTAAAAAATCGCGAAACTGGAAATCAAGATGAAGTAAATAGAATGTAAAAATAATAATAAAAGACGATTTTATAAAATCGTCTTTTATTATTTAAAACCTCGCTTGCACTTGCACACTTCCCGTATGTATTGGCTTATTTTCTTCGGTTTTTCGTCCATCATACGAAATATTCAATTGCAAAAAACTTGTGATTTGCCGTTGGATTTGCAACTGCCAAACAAAATTATTTCCAGCGCGCAAACCTTCCATCATTTGATTTCCAACAACAGATTCTTGGTTTCCGATAAATTTATTGTTGATAAAACTAAAACTTCCCAACAAACTCATTTTATCCGAACCGTTCCATTGAATTTCTGTTCCCAAATCCGACTGATTTAATTGCTCTTCACCCGAAACATTCTTCTTATTTTGATAATTATAAAACAACGACGCAACAAGATTTTTTTCTGTTTGATACGTAATTTTTGGTGATAAACGAAGATTATTTAACTTATATCGTCTACTCAAAAATAATTCAGAATCGCTGTTAATCACCATATATTCAGTATCGAAACTTGCGATTAGATCTTGCAAAATCTTATAACGCGCTTGCAACAAATAACTGTCTGAATCACGGTATTCAGAACCTGTGTAAACATACGTTTGGGATTGTTGTTGATTGTAAATAAAATTTGACGACCATTTATATTGTGTTCCTTGATTAAAGAAAATCGACGAACGAATACTTCTTGTTTTACCTAAAATTTGAGCCGAATTCGTAAAAGGATTCCATTCTAACGTCGTTCCTTCTTTGCGCAACGAGTTACTTGCCGAGATATTTTGCTGAAACATCCAACGATTCCAGAATTCATTTTCGGTATTAAAAACTTGTTTTGGACGAAAACGCAACGTAAAATTGAATTGATTTTTATTCGTTTTCAAATACTCGATTGTATTCGTATACACGCGAATATAATTTGCTTGGTCGATAAATTCTGCCACTTCAAACTCGTCAATTTGCTCAATTCCATCGCCGTTATAATCCGTCCATTTGTAAATTCCCATTCCATCCGAAACTTTTACATACTGAAATTCACGCTGCGGTTCCACACCGCTTCCCACTTCATAATCTACATTTAATTGTAAACCTTGATTGAAAAAAGCTTTGTACCATTTTACGCTTCCTGTCATAAAATCTTCGTTCGGCGCATCTAAAAATTGATAATTAACTCGTCGATAATGGAAATTTAAATTTAATTGATGATTTTGTTTTTGTATTAATGTTGAATTAAAAATAGCTCCTTTACTTTGTTGAATATTTTGCCAAGTCCCTAAACGAACCGAATCGTCTTGACGTTGATAAACCGTCAAATCGATTTTATGACCAAGCGAATCTGCAAAACCTCCTTTCAACTGAAATTCATTCCATTTAAAACTTAAATCTGATTTTTGATTTTTTGTCAAATCATCCATGTCATTATTCTCGCCCCAAACTCTCGCTCCAACCCAAAATTTATTTCCAATTTTTCGTTTTCCATCTACCATATAACGCGCAAAATTGGTATTTTGAAGCGTTGCTTTTGTTGATAAAATATTTGCTTGCGCAACGATTTCGTCTTTTTCAGTTTTATAATTTGCATCAAGTTGATTTCTCAAACCTTTGTACAAACCAGTATTTTCAAGATAATCGAATTTATATTGTGCATTAAATTTTTCTTTCCAAGATGAATTGATTTTTGCTGTGATAAAATTCTGATTTACGCCACTTAATTCTTGTTCCAAATTAAAATCTCGTGCAAATTCAACAGCTCGTAAACGCTCTGCACTTTTATAATTTTTATTAATAAAATTCCATTCCGCATAAGGTGTAATTTTCCAATTTTTGAAAGAAAATGTTTTTTCACCATAAACACGAGTTGCTAAACCAGAATTGTTTTGATCATCAATCGATGAAAATAAATTTTGATCATAATTACTCAAACCTAAATTAAAACCAACATTTCCATTATTTCTCAATTGATATTGTCCATTCAACGTATAAATCTGCAACTTTTTAGGCGAAATTAATTGCTTTATTGGTTCATAATCACCTTGTAAAACTCCAGCAATTGCTTCGTTATATTGAAAGACTTTCCCATTTTGATTCGCATTTATTTGTCGATAATTTCCTTGATTAGCGCCAACATACGTGAAAGCCACTTGATACAATTCATCGTTTGGATCCGTCGAATATTCAAAAATATCTAATCCATTTTGATTTACTTTTCGATACAAGATTTTATTCGAATCATACGTCGTTTTCTCTGCAGAAATGGTGTACATTTTATCTGGATCATTCCCTGCATTTGCCAAAATTTGCTTTTCAGCATCTGTCAAATCATTTCCAAGTGAATTATTCTTCGAATCTCCTTGAGAAAAGAAAAAACCTGACAATTTCAATCGTTCCGATTCGTATTCAGCTCCACCATAAAGTAAAACTTGTGAATAATTTCGAGAATTGTACAAATACTCCACATTAATACGCGTATTTGCGGTAATCAATCGGTTTGAAGTGAAAGAAATTTCTCCTGTATTGTAATTAATTACATAATCATTTTGCTCGCCACGCTCCAACAAAACACCATCAATATATACTTTTTCACTTCCCGAAATAATAATCACATACAATTCATTATTCTTTCCAGAAAGCCTGTAAGGACCTTGATTTCCGTCTTGTCCAACAAAATTAACACGCATAAATTCACCTCGTGTAATGCTTCCAGAAGCAAAAATATTGGTCGACGATTTTTCGCTTTTTAACTGAGTTGACAATTGTAAACCTGTTACTTTTTGATTAAATGGATTGAAAAAATCTCGTTCTTGATTGGTATTAATATCAATATGTCCAGCTCTAATTTTCGAATTTTTACTGGCTAATTCGATGTAAACTTTATCAAATTCTTGCAGATTTTGCGTGTATCCATCCGATTCTATTGGCACATTATTATCCGCAATCGCCGCATTTACTGTAATATCATCCGATAATTTTCCTGACAATTCCAAATCCAACGAAGATTGCACAGACGCACTTTGATTATTCCCAAAACGAATACCACGAACCATCGAACCTTTACTATTCAAACCATCAAAAACATCTTTGTTCGCTTGTTTTGAATTCGGTTCTATTTGATGAAAAATATCAACTGGTTTTGCATCATTAACAATGATATTCGGATTTTTGGCATAAAAAACAGATTCGGCTAATTTTGGATTAACAAAATACTGAATTTTCACCATTTGTTTGGCGATTGAAGAATTGAAATAAACCTCGTTTCGTTCAAAATTTATCGTATAAAATTCTTTTGAAATTGGATTTCCTGTTGAATCTAAAATTTGAAATTTTTCGGATAAAATTCCTTTATTTTGAAGCTTTATCGTATCAGAAAGTTGAACAGAATCTTGTCTAAAATTAGGATTTTTCCACCCAAAATGTTGAGCAAAAACAAAACTGTTCACTAACCAAAAACATAGAAAAAATAGAATCCGAAACTGCAAAAGATTTTATTAGAATAACGAAAATTTAAGCTAAAAATTTTACTCGAAATTTAATCACTTTTTTTGAATCAAATAATAGTTTCTTTGGATACGATCGTTATAATTTTTTTGATTTTTTGAAGAATGATTCAAATCGACCACACCAATTTTTTTGATTGAATAATTATTGAAATGATCCGCAAAAAAAGTAGAATCTGACGGACTTGCTAACATTCCAAATTTCTCTTCTTTCGGAAAGATAGTTTTCTTTCCATCGTTAATTGCAGGAATTGAAGTCCCATAATCCAACACTATTTCAGGAACAAAACTTTGCCATTCGTATGTTTTGATTTGATTTTGTTGTTCTAATTTTTTCAGATTTTTAGCAGAAGAATACAATTCTTCGGAAAAAGTTAATTTGGAAAGTGGAAATCCAAACGCAACAACTGAGCACATCAATAAAATAGTTGAGTAAAATATCTGTTCGAATGATTTTATCTTTAATCCTTTAAAAATTGAGATTCCTAAAATTAATCCTACGACAGCAAAAGGAATCGACCAAACCAAAAATTCTGACAAACGATCTTTTGTATAAATAAAAACACCAACTGAAATTGCGATTCCTATTATTCCGTATAAACCAAACGCAAAATTGGTAAAATATCGTTCAGTTTTATTTGATAAATTTTTGAATTCTAATCGTAAATATTCGATATAAAAGCCAATATTCATCGCTAAAGGAATTAAAACTGGTAATAAATATCTTGATTTTTTTTCTGGAATTACAGATAATAAAACCACCGATAAAATCGTCCATAACCAAGCAAATTGATAGGCTTTTTTGTTTGCAACTTTATTCTTTAGATAGGGATAAATCAAACTTACCAAAGCCGGAATTGTCCATAAACCAGATTGCGTAAAGAAACTCCAATAATAATAAATTGGGCGAGTATTATAGCTATGCCAATTGTTCACTTCCTTTTGAGAAGCCGCTAAAAAATGTTCTGGATCAAAATATTTCACATACATCATCCATGCAAATCCTACAACACAACCTAATATTATCGTTAAAATTGTAATTCCTAAATTTCTTCCTAATTTGTATCTATAAACAATAAAATAGGCAATTAAAAAAGGTAAAAATAACGCATACAACGAAACTGGACCTTTGCTCATTATCGAACAAGCCAACAAGAAAAATGCAGCAATAAAATTGAATAAATTAAATTTTGATGATTGAAATTCTTTCACCAAAAACAATATTGCTCCCATCACAAAACTATGCGTGTACATGTCCCAATTGTTATCTCTCCCTGAGAAAAACACGTAAAATGAAGTGATTAAAACCAATGAAGAATTAACAACTTGTTGTTTTGTTAAATCGAAATGCGTTAATGTTTTATAGAACCAAACGACTAATAAAATGGTAATTAGAACAACTGGAATGCGTAGCCAAAAAAAGTTTTCGAAACCAAAAACACTTCCAAAAACAGCTGTAATCCAAGTTGGTAAAGGTGGCTTTTCATAACGAGGCAAACCGTTAAGCGTGGTAAAAATCCAATTTCCATCGTGTACCATTTCTCGCGCCGAAATAATGTTTCGAGCTTCCATAATGTTGGTTTGTAAAGCGCCAAGATTGACAAACAACATCAAAATTGTTACGATGATTAAAAATAAAACTGAATTTTGCTTAATCCACTGAACCATTTTTTTCTTTTCGTTTGATTAATATATTTCGAGCATAAACGATAAATCCCATAAAATGACCAACAAATAAAACGGGATCTTTTCGAATAATCGCGTAAATTAAAATCAACAATGATCCTGTTAAACTAATTGCCCAAAATCCCATTGGTAATTGCGATTCGTGTTTTCGTTCGGAATAAATCCATTGATAGACGAAACGAAATGTAAAAAGTACCTGAGATACGACTCCTAAAAATAAAAGCCACATCGGAATTTTTTCGTTTTTGAATAATAAATCTACATCAAAAATTCCGTTATTGAAGCCATAAAAAACAATTAATGCAGGAAAAATATACAGAAAAATACGTACTATTTTTGGAAATTCTTTCCAATGATTTTGAAGTTGAATATTTCTGATATAGATATAATACGTCAATGTTTGTCCCAACATAATTGAAAAATCATGACGCAAATAACCATATAAAAATAGCAAAACAGAGGCAAACAAGCTAACTTCCCAAAATAATTTTGGTGTAAGAACTTTTTTATTCTTTTCGGAAACAATCCATTGTAAAATAAGACGACTCGAAAAAAGTGCTTGTGCAAGAAATCCAATACTGATGATAACCCAATTTGGCATTATGCTCTTTCTTGAATTTTATAATTGATGTATTTTTTCTTCATCCAAACAAATGCAAAACAATCCATTAACGGTCCTAATAAACGATTCCATAAATTGAATTTTGATTCGCCTGCTATACGTGGAAAATGTTTGACAGGAACTTGAGTTACTGTTCCGTTTTGTAATAAAATCATAGCTGGTAAAAATCGGTGCAATCCTTTGAACATCGGAATTTTTTTCGCTTTTTCAGCATCTATAACTTTTAATGGGCAACCTGTATCATCCATTCCGTCATTGGTAAATGCTCTACGAATAGAATTGGCAATTTTAGATGACATATTTTTCACGAAAGAATCTTTGCGATCTGCACGAACACCAGTCACCAAATCAAATTGATCTGCTAACTCTAATAATTTATTGAAATCTTCTGGATCTGTCTGTAAATCTGCATCAATATAACCAACCCATTTAGATTTCACTGTATCAAAACCAGCTTTTATAGCAGCAGATAAGCCATAATTTTTGTCAAAAGAAATATAATGAAAAGCTTGATTTCTACTACAAATCTCTTTCATAAGAGCCAAACTTTTGTCTTTAGAACCATCATTAATCAATAAAATTTCAGTCTGTTTTATTGACTTTGACAGATATTGATTCATTGTTTCTTCCAATCTTATCAAGTTATCTTCCTCATTATAAATTGGGATAACAATTGTAAACTCTGTTGACATTTTTATATTATTTCAAAGGACAAAGCTATGAAATTATCAAACGAAATTAAAATATTTTTATAGAAATTAATTTACTCTATATCAAATCAATATAAATTTTATTCAATGATAAAAAACAGCTTTTTAAACCAATAATTTATCCATTTCTTGAATAAGAATCCTCTTATCTTCATTATTAATCAAGACTACAGCATTTCCTACTCCATAAGGTTTATAACGCTCTAAGAAGCTTTGATCTTTAAACAAACCAATTGTTTTTGTAGACGCAGCACAACTCAAATGCATCATACCAGAATCGGCTGCAATCACAAATTCGCAACTTTTCATCAACGCTGCAATTTCTCTCACATCTTTACTATAATAAGTAGGCAATCTATGATTTAACATCGAAATATTTTCGACAGGTAAAATTTCAATTAGATTATATTCTTGCGAATATTTTGGATAAAATAAATTATAAAATTCTATCCACCATTCCTCATCATAACATTTTACACCTGTTGCATACGTAAAAAACGCCAACGTTCTCTTTGAAGGATCTTGAATCAATTCATTTAACATTTCTACTCCTTTCAAAGATTCTTTCTCTGTTAGCTGAATATTTAGAGTTGGAATATCTAAATTCCCTTCTTTATTTTTAAATAATTCTATGAATTTTCTAAACAGATAAACTGGATATTGCGCTTGATGAATATGAATTTCTTGATTCGAATTCATTTCAAATTCATTTCCAAAAATTTTATACTTAGAATTCGCAAAAGAAGTTGAAAGTCGTCCTGAAGATGAATTTTTATCAACATTAATGACTAAATCGTAATTCTTTTTTTTGATTTTTAGCCAAACTTTAGCGTATTGAATCAATTCTTTGAAAGGTTTTTTAGGTAATTCAATAATTTGATCAACTTGAGGATAGTTCTCAAAAATAATCGGAGCAACCTTACCTTTTACAAATAAGTCAATTTTAACACCAGGATTATATCGGATAATTTCCTGAATCAAAGGTGTAATCAATAGAATATTTCCTAAACGCTGATTGGGTCTGTTTATCAGTACTCTATTAAGTTCAAGAGGTTTTTCTTTGTCTATCTTTGGCAAATTACCATCACCTATTCCTCCTGTTAATCGACGCATAATTGTACGACGAAAATGATTGACTGATTTTTTAAAATTCATTAAAAAGTGCTCGTTAAAAAAATACCTTTATTGTATTCTTATTTTTCCACGAAACTATGTAAACTATTGGTAATTACGAAATATTTTTTTCATAAAAAAAGATCTCTTATCGAGATCTTTAAATTATTTTGTTTTCGTAGGACGAACTTCTATTTTACTTGGCAAAACATTTGGATTCATTTTCAATAAATCAACTACCATTTGTCCTAAATCTTCGGGCTGAATTTTCCATCCATCCTCCGAATTTGGCACATGATCATTAAAGTTTGAAGTCACAGAACCAGGCATAATCGTTGTACATTTGATATCATAATTTCTCAAATCTAACATCGCTGCTTGGGTAAAACCGACAACGCCAAATTTCGAAGCATTGTAACCCGCTCCATTCGCAAAGAAATTTGTTCCCGCCAAAGAAGCAATCGAAATATAATATCCTTTCGAAACTTTTAGTGCTTCAACAGACGCTTTTATTGTATGAAAAACTCCTGTCAGGTTAGTATCAATCATCGCATTCCAATCTTCTAAAGAAAGTTCATCAACTGGCGCAAATTTTCCTAAACCAGCATTTGCAATCACAATATCCAAACGTCCAAACGCAGAAATAATTTGCTCAATTGCATTTTGTTCATCTTCGAAATGTCTCACATCCGACTGAATAGCCAATACATTTTGATTTCCTAAATAATGACGAGCTTTTTCAACATCATCAATGTTTCGTCCAGAAATTGCCACTTTCAAACCATTTTCTACCAATGATTTTGCAATTCCTAATCCAATTCCTTTTGTTCCCCCCGTTATATAAGCTACTTTACCTTCTATATTTTGCATAATTATTTTAGTTTTATTTTTGGTTCAGCCAATTCCATTTACCATCTTTTCGGTAAATAAATCCGCCTTCTTTTGCGTTATCTTGATGCACATAAATCGCATCATAATCTAAAGTTACGATTTCATTTTTAGAAACTCCATTTAAATTTCGTTTCACTCCATCTTTATAATTCGAATAAAGTGGCGTTCCTTTTGGAATCATCATCAACGTTCCGAAATCATAATTTGTAATTTTGAACGGATCTTTTGCTCCTCCCAAACCATAAATTTGACTTCCTTTTTTCATATTATTCACAATAAATAAACGGATATTTCCTTTTGTATCAATCATTCTATATAAATAATCCACCACACCGTCACCAAAAAAGTCGCCTTTAATTGCGAAGCATTTGTAAGCTGTTGCTAAATAAAATTCGCTAAAAGCTGGGTGCGTAGAAATTTCTGTTTCGAATTGATTGACAAAATTTTGTTGTGTGATTAAATAACCACTAAACGCATACAAATCGCCTTGAGCAGAAGAATCATTAACTCCTTCATCCAAAATTAATTTAGACGAGCTAACATCTAATTTCACCCAGTTTCCACTTTTTGCTTTCCCATTATCTTTAATTGCAAACGCTTCACCTTTTTCTGAAATTTTAACAGGATATCCATACGGAATTTTACCAATTCGTTTTCCATTCGGACTTGTTCTAACTGTCAATCCTTCTTGCGCTATAACTTGATAAATTTCTTGTGAAAACACAATAGAACTCATCATCAAAATGAATCCAACAACTATTTTTTTCATGATGTAAAATTAAAAAGCTTCAAGTAATCTTGAAGCTTTTATATGAACTATTTTAAATTAAAATTTATCAAGAATTCTTAGTCTTTTTATTTTCTTTTACAATTCGATAAGCGATGTAAAGGAAGATCAACCAAACTGGAATTAATTCTACTGAAATTTTAAGTCCTGTAAACCACATAATCACTAAAATTCCAAATAAGAAAATTAGACAAATATAATTACTGATAGGATACAAGAAAGATGGAAATAATGTTTTTGTATTCTCCAAATTCTTTTGTTTTCGGTATTTAAGATGTGTTATCGAAATCATAATCCAGTTAATTACCAACGAAGAAACCACTAAAGACATCAATACATGAAATGCATCTTCTGGAATTATTTTATTAATTAAAATACAAATTGCTGCGAAAAAAGATGAAACTAAAATCGCCATAACAGGGACGTGATTTTTGTTTAATTTTTTTAAGAATTTAGGCGCATTTCCTTGTTCTGCCAAACCATATAACATTCTACTATTACTGTAAACAGAGCTATTGTAAACTGATAAAGCAGCCGTCAAAACAATAATGTTTAGTGCATTGGCAATTAATCTTGAAAAATCAATTGTGTTACCAAAAATATTTAGTTTCAAATGATTCAAATTCTCAAAAACCATTACAAAAGGACTACTTTTATCCGTAATCGTTTCCCAAGGAGCTAACGAAAATAAGATAATTAATGCTCCAACATAGAAGATTAAAATTCTATAAATTACTTGATTGGTTGCTTTTGGAATTGTTTTTTCTGGATTTTTAGCTTCAGCAGCTGTGATGCCAATCAATTCTAAACCTCCAAAAGAAAACATAATAAGAGCCATTGCGGCGAATAATCCACTAAAACCGCCTTCGCTATTACCAGATAACCAACCTTTTGGAAAAAAACCTCCGTTGTTCCAAAGATTTTGTATTGTTGCTTGTTCACCTCCAGTTCCGCTTATTAATAAGTAAGCTCCGAAGATTATCATAGCAATAATGGCAATTACTTTGATGATAGAAAACCAAAATTCAGCTTCACCAAACATTTTTACTGAGCCTAAATTCAATGCGTTAATCACAATAAAAAAGAACAAACTCGACGCCCATAATGGAATTTCTGGCCACCAAAATTGTACATAAATTCCGATTGCAGTCAATTCGGACATACTTACTAAAACGTAAAGAATCCAATAATTCCAACCAGAAGCAAATCCAGCAAAAGATCCCCAATATTTATATGCAAAATGACTAAAGCTTCCTGAAACAGGCTCGTTAACAACCATTTCTCCTAATTGGCGCATAATAAAAAAGGCTATAATTCCTGCAATTGCATATCCCAAAATAACAGATGGTCCAGCTAAAACAGCAGCAGGTCCAATTCCTAAAAACAAACCAGTTCCAATCGCGCCACCTAAAGCAATCAATTGAATATGTCGGTTAGTAAGGCCTCTTTGTAATTCTTTTTCTTCAGTATTATTTATTTGACTCACGTGTGATGTATTAATTTGTTAAATATATGTAAAAACTATTTTCTAAAAGAACAATTTGAAGAATTGTCTTGTTTGAATTAATATAAAGAAAATGCTTTAATAATAAATTTTATTCATGTTAAATCGTATAAAATAAAAGAAAGTATTCAACTAAATTCCTAATTTTATAAAAATCAATCTTATGAAAAAATTATTTTTCACTTTTTTACTGACATTATTTACCTCTGTTCAGCTTTTTGCAGATGGACCTTTTTTATATTCTTTACCTTTTGGTTCGAGAGTTTATCCTGATGAAACGATCTTAGAAAAAACGAAAGAAAAAGGAATTGATTATTCTACTTTCGAAAAATATATGTTGGATAATAATATAGAATTAGGCAAAAAAGTTGGGCTTCTTTCTGAACTCGAAGTTTATTTTGTGGTGAATGATAATCAAAAATCATATTTTGTTGATTATAAAGAGAAATTTAAAAAGTCAGTTGGAAAGAAATTTGGAACTAAAACTCCAATCAATGAACGATTTTTAATTGCGTTGATGGATGATTACGATATAGAATCTCCTAAAGTAGAAGTATATCAAAAATTTGTTGATGAAAACCCTCAAAGTAAAACGATGCAATTTGTGAATATTTTTGCTTATAATTTTAATCTTATTTGGGATGATGATAAAAAAGATTATTCTTCTATGAATGATTTTATAGAAAAATATCAAGATAATTGTTTGCAAAATTTTGAGAGTTTTAACAACGATACTTCTGCCGATATTTTTTCTGAATTTGAAGAAATTATTGCGTTAGGATACAATTGCGATTATGCTTTGAATGTCTTGCTCCTGCAAATAATCGATTGAATATTCTGAATCAAAAAACAGGATTTACTTTAAATAAAATTGCAAATGCAGAACCAATTCCAAGAATGGTTGTGACGTCAAATGCTTCTCAAATTGGATTGTCGGCTTATGAATGGTTAGGTGAGGAAATGATGTTAATTTCAAGCTTGAAAATTTCGGATGAAGAGAAAACTCTTCTGAATTATTTTGCCGTAAATGAAACATACAATTATATCAATCATGTCAACAATCTATATGTTTTATTTGAAGCGATTCAGAAAATGCCCTCACAATTAGCGAAATCTGCGAATAATAAATCTGTTGAAAAAATTGCTGCAAAAGATAATTGGAAGAAAATAAATCAATTGTATGATGTATTGAAAAAGAATTTTCAAAAAGAGAATGAAATAGCTGTAGATTCTAGCTCAAACCTTGATGATTTGCGTAATTTGATTTATTATTTGTATCTCAATCCAAAAGAATTGTCAAAAGTTTATCAAAACTAATTATAACCGAAATATTAAATTTTTTCAAAGACTTTAATTCGTAAATGTTGTAGATTTTATTTTAAATTTATCTTCTAAATAACAAAAAAATGAAATCAATTTATTTTCTTGGATTGGGAGCTTTAGGAGCAAAATATGCAGCGAGTTTTTATGAATATAATCCAGAAATTGTAAGTGTAATTGTAGATGAGGAGCGAAAAAATCGATACGAAAAATCGCAAATTTTTGTGAATGATAAAGCGTATGATTTTAATTATGTCACAAAAATCGAGGAGAATAATTATCCAGATTATATATTTTTAGTCGTTAAAAGTTCACATTTACAGCAAGCGATAGAAGATATGAAGCCTTTTGTTGGTGAAAACACAATGATTGTAAGTTTGATGAACGGAATTTCTTCTGAACGTGTTTTGGCAGATCATTTTGGATGGGATCGTGTGGTGAATGCAGTTGCATATATGGATGCTGTAAAAGTTGATAATCGCGTGACGTTTTCGAGTATAGGAAAAATTATTTTTGGGAAAATGGATTCAATTAATCATGATAAATTAGTCGATTTACATGAATTGATGAATGTTGCTGAAATTCCAAATCAATTATCGGATGATATTCAGAAAGCGCAGTGGGCGAAATATTTGGTAAATGTTGTCGGAAATCAATTGACGTTTTTGTTGGAGTTTCCATATGGACAATTTCGTACCAATCAACATCTCGAGGTTTTAATGGATATGATTTCTAATGAAGTTCTTGCAGTTGGGAATGCACATGGAGTTGCAATTGGTCAAGAAGAAGTGGATCGAATGAAATCTACGATGAAAATTGTGGATGAATTTGGTAAAACTTCGATGTTACAAGATCGCGAAGCAAAACGATATTCGGAAGTGGATGAATTTGCAGGCGAAATTATCAGTTTAGGAAAACAATATAATATTCCGACACCTTACAACGAGTTCATTTATAATATGGTAAAATCAATCGAAGAAACATATTAAAATAGTCATAAAGTCATTCAATTTTGGATGACTTTTTTATTTGAAATCAATCGCTTTTGGATAAGCAACTTTCTGAATAATATAAATCGATAGCATAAAAAATATACTCATGATTAATGTTGCAACAGGTAAATATTTTATCGAGTCAGAAGGTAAAATCATTGGTAAAATAACCATTGCAAAAGCAGGAGGTAAGCGTAAATCTGTTAATTTCAAAATAAACATTACGATAATCAAATCGATCAAGCCAATGATTAACCAATTATCAAGATAATGCATTGTTAAACAACCAGCCATTGTAGCCATGAACATTACAAGAATACGTTTTAGACGTACGGTTAATTTTAATGTTGGATTATTTAAAGATTCAAAAGAAATTACGATAATAGGTGGAATAGCAGAGAAATGTGCAAAACCGCTAAAATAACAAGCTGTAAACCAAACTACACATAATCCGATTAACCATCTGTTATGGCTTGTATAAATCATTGGAACCGCATTTTCAGTTGGTTTTAGTTTGAATATTTTTATTGATAGAAAAAGTAAAAAGACAAATAGAAATATCGCATATAGAAATACAAAAGATTCTGTATTTGTAACAATTGGTAATAATCCCGTAGCTAATGCTGGCGCAAGTTGACTTTTAAAAATTTTCAAGACAATTAACATTGCAACCAATACCAATGCTAATTTGAATGATAATATAATCGGTAAAAAATTAATCCCAAATCCTAAAATAGCAGTTATGGATGGAAGTAAAAAAATATGAAATGGTCGTTGTAGCCATTTATTTTCTCGAAACGTTAAAATTCCGACAGATAATGCAGCAACTTCTGGTAAAATAATTTCTTTATCATCATAAATCATTGCTGTTCCAATCATGATTAAAATAAATAGAAAAGCGACAGAGTATGAGACAAAAGATTCTTTATTACCTAAGATAGATTTCATGAAATAAATGTATAAAAAAAACCTTTGCAAATATACAAAGGTTTTTGTCGGGGTGGCAGGATNNTACACCCCGATTCGGTCATTCAAAAAAAATGCGGAGAGACAGGGACTCGAACCCTGGCATCGGTTTCCCGATGACAGATTAGCAATCTGCTCCATTACCGCTCTGGCACCTCTCCTGGTTTTTAATAAAACGTGTGATCCAGTCAGGATTCGAACCTGAGACCTACTGCTTAGAAGGCAGTTGCTCTATCCAGCTGAGCTACTGGACCGATCCAAAAATTCATTGAATTTTGTCGGGGTGGCAGGA
>NZ_DCOI01000029.1:48025-156337 GCF_002322895.1 Empedobacter sp. UBA1574
CGGGCTACGCTACACCCCGATAGATTTCATTATCGTGGGTGCAAATGTAAGGTGATTTTTGAAAATTAACCAAATATTTTTAAGAATATTTTTCGGAAACTTTCATATATGTTTCTAAATCTTTATCTCCTCTTCCTGAAAGATTCAGAATCACAATGTCTTGCGGTTTAAAATTAATTTTTTTTAAAGCAGCTAAAGCGTGAGAAGATTCTAATGCAGGAATGATTCCTTCCTCTTTTGTCAACATAAAAGCAGCTTCCAAGGCTTCATCATCTGTTGCATTTAAGAATTCAGCACGTCCAGTTTTGAACAAATGCGCATGTAAAGGACCAACGCCAGGATAATCTAATCCAGCCGAAATTGAATAAGGTTCAACAATTTGTCCATCTTTATCTTGCATCAATAATGTTCGACTTCCGTGAATAATTCCTTCTGTTCCTTTGATAGTTGTAGCAGCAGTTTCTCCAGATTCTACGCCCAAACCTGCCGCTTCAACCGCGATTAATTTGACAGAATCATCATTTAAAAAATGATAAAAAGCTCCCGCAGCATTACTTCCGCCACCAACACAAGCAATCACGTAATCAGGATTTTCTTTCCCATATTTCTCTTTCATTTGTGCTTTAATTTCTTCTGAAATAATCGCTTGGAATTTCGTTACCATTGCTGGATAAGGATGAGGACCAACTACAGAACCAATGATGTAAAAAGTTTCAGGATTATTGATCCAATAACGAATCGCTTCATTTGTTGCATCTTTCAAGGTTTTACTTCCTGAGGTTGCTGGAATAACTTCTGCACCTAACATTTTCATTCGTGCAACATTTGGTGCTTGACGAGCAATGTCAATTTCTCCCATAAAAACGATACATTCTAATCCCATCAACGCACAAACAGTAGCAGTTGCAACACCATGTTGTCCAGCACCAGTTTCGGCAATAATTTTGGTTTTACCCATTCGTTTTGCTAAAAGAGCTTGACCAATCGCATTATTGATTTTATGTGCACCTGTATGATTCAAATCTTCACGCTTTAATAAAATATTGGTGTTATATCTTTTTGAAAGATTTGGTGCAAAATACAATGGACTTGGTCGACCAACGTAATCTTTTAATAACAAATTAAATTCATTTTTGAATTCGTCTGTATCGATATATTGTGCTAAAGCTTCAGATAATTCTTCACAATTATGATGTAATAACTCTGGGATAAATGCTCCTCCAAATTCACCATAAAAACCTCTTTCGTCAACTTCGTATTTCATTTTGTTTCTTTTTTAATTTTGTTCAATTCGTCCATCAATTGTATCGATAAACTGTTTTACTTCGTCAGTTTTTTTTATTCCTGGTGCTGACTCAAAACCACTATTGATATCAAATCCAATACATTTCGGATGCTGAAAATTTTTCAAGATAAATGCATCTTCAAGTGTTATTCCGCCACTTAATAAAAAGGGTATTGATAACTGATAATTTGTTAACAATTGCCAATCAAATTTCTTTCCAGTTCCTCCGTAATTATTTGATTTTGTATCGAAAACAAAACTATCAATAACTTGTTGATAAGTGGTTAATTGTTGAAAATCTTCAATCGATTTTATGCCAACGGCTTTCCAAATTTTAAAGTCTAAAAAGTTTTCATCAGTTAATAATCGTTGATGTTTTTGATTGATTAATTCTTCACAAAAGTCAGCTGTTTCATCACCATGTAATTGGACAACATCTAATTTATATTCTTCAACTTTTTCGAGAATTTTCTCGACTGATTCATTCACGAAAACGCCAACTTTTTCTGCATTCGGAAAAACTTCAAAAATAGATTCGTCTTCTACAAATCTTTTTGATTTTGGATAGAAAATAAAGCCTACATAATCGGGTTCGATTGCTGCAATTTCTTTAAAATTTTCGATGTTATTATTTCCGCAAACCTTTACTTGAAAACGTTTCATTTTGATTCTTTTACAAATTGCTCAAATGCTTGAGATGGATTATCTGCTTTCATAAAATTTTCACCAATTAAAAATGCCTGAAATCCAGCTTGTCTTAATTCTTTTACTGTTTTAGGATCAGAAATTCCACTTTCCGCAACTTTAATTAAATCGGTTGGTAATTGTTTCAAGATTTGTTTTGATTTTTCAATATCAACTTCGAAATTTTTCAAATTACGATTGTTAATTCCAATCAAATCAATGAATTCATTTACCTTTTCTAATTGATCTTCTGAATGTAATTCCAATAAAACTTCTAATCCAATTCCCTTAGCAGTTTTAGCTAAATTATAGACTTCGTCTTTTGTTAAACATTCTGCAATTAATAACATCAAATCTGCACCAATCGCTTTTGTTTCGTACACTTGAAATTCATCAACAATAAAATCTTTACGCAAAACAGGAATATTCAACACTTCTTTTGCTTGTTTTAAATCATCAAAACTTCCGCCAAAAAATTGCTCATCTGTTAAAACAGAAACGACAGAAGCACCAAACTTTTCGTAACCGGAAACAACTTCTTTTACATTTGCGTCTTTGTTAATAAAACCTTTCGATGGTGATTTTCGCTTAAATTCTGCAATAATTCCAGATTTTAATTTATCTAAAATTGAAGCTTTTGTAGATTTAACAGGAAGCAAAAAATTTTCTGAATTTCTAAAACTTTCTATTGATTGAGTTTTCTGTTTTTCTAAAATTTCAATACGTTTTTGCGCGACAATTTCGTCTAATATCGTTTTCATGGTTTCATTAATTTTTGGAATACATTCAATGCTTTTTTACTGTCTAAACTTTCGTTCGCAATTGCTACACATTCGATTAAATCTTTGGTTGGATAAATTGTTTTAAGCGCTAAAGCAGCATTTGCTAAAACAACTTCTTTTTGTGCTTTAGTTGAATTTCCTTCTAAAACGCTCAAAAATATTTTTGAATTTTCTTCGATTGATTTTCCTCCTTTTATCTCATCAGGTTGAAGAATATTTAAACCAAAATCTTTACTTTCTAAAACAAATTCCCCCGAATTATTGAACACTTTTGTAGGCGATGTCAACGAAACTTCATCATAACCAGCCAACGCAGTCGAAATCGAATATTTCACGCCCGAATTTTGCATCACATAATGATATAATCGAGCAGTTTTGACATCATATGTTCCTAAATTTTGAAATTCTGGTTGAACAGGATTCACCAAAGGCCCCATTAAATTGAAAAATGTTTTTATCGCCAAACCTTTTCTAATCGGAGCAACTTTCGCTAAAGCCGGATGAAAGAGTGGCGCATGTAAAAATGTAATTCCAACTTCTTCGAACTCACGTTTTAATTTATCTTGATTAACAGAAAATTCGTAACCAAAATTATCCAACATATTCGAAGAACCGCTTACAGACGACGTTCCGTAATTTCCTTGTTTAATAATTTTCTCTCCAGCTCCAGCCAAGACAAAACAACTCAATGTCGAAATATTAAAAGTGTCTTTTCCGTCACCGCCCGTTCCTACAACATCAATCGCTTGCTTTGGTAAATTAACTTTGATGCATAAATCTAACAACGCTCGACGATATCCTTTTAATTCTTCCAACGTAATGTTACGCATATTAAAAATGGTCATAAATGAAGCTAATTCGACAGCCGAATATTTTTCTTCCGAAATTTCCACCATAATTTGATAGGCTTCATTTTCGCTCAAAGTATAATTTTCGAATAATAAATTTAATAATTTTTTCATCGTTTTAAGCTTCTAACCAATTCTTAATCATCTCATCTCCAAGTGGTGTTAAAATAGATTCTGGATGAAACTGAACACCGCGAACATCATACGTTTTGTGACGTAAAGCCATCACTTCTCCTTTTGGACCAACTGCTGTAATTTCTAATTCTTCAGGAAAATCTTCATTTGAAACTACCCAAGAATGGTAACGTCCAACTTCTAATTTTTTTGGTAAATTTTGGAATAACACTTCGTCTTTTATTACTTCAATTTTAGATTCAACTCCGTGAAAAACTTCTTGTGTATTTAATAATTTCCCTCCAAAAACTTCTCCAATTGCTTGTTGTCCTAAACAAACGCCAAAAATAGATTTTGTTGAAGCATATTTCTCGATGATTGGTTTCAATAAATTGGCTTCATCAGGAACTCCTGGACCTGGAGAAAGTAATATTTTATCATAATTATTCACATCTTCCAAAGTAATTCCATCATTGCGAACAACGGTAATATCATCGGCGAATTTCTTTAATGAATGCACTAAATTATAGGTGAACGAATCGTAATTATCGATAACTAAAATTTTCATAGTTTATAGGTTTTGAGCGATTTCTATTGAGCGACGAAGCGCTCCTAATTTATGATTGACTTCTTGTAATTCATTTTCTTCGACCGATTTGGAAACAACTCCAGCACCAGCCTGAAAATATAAGGTATTTTGTTTGCTGACGAACGTACGAATCGCAATCGCCATGTTGATGTCACCGTTGAATCCTAAATATCCAATTCCGCCACCATAAACGCCACGATTTTGATTTTCGTAACCGTCTAATAATTCCATTGCTTTGAATTTTGGTGCGCCAGAAAGTGTTCCAGCCGGAAAAGAGTCTGCAAAAACTTTCATCGTATTTACGCTTGGATCCAATTGAGCAGTTACTTTTGAAACCATGTGAATCACATGCGAGAAATACTGAATTTCTTTGTATTGTGCGACTTTTACATCAGCAGAATTTCGACTTAAATCATTGCGAGCCAAATCGACCAACATCACATGCTCTTCATTTTCTTTTGGGTCAGCAATTAATTTTTCGGTCAATTCTTTGTCCAAAGTTGGACTTCCAGTTCTGCGAACTGTTCCTGCAATAGGATGAATTTCTGCATGATTATTATTAATGATAATTTGCGCTTCTGGTGAAGATCCGAAGATTTTATAATTTCCGTAATCGAAATAAAACAAATAGGGCGAAGGATTTACAGAGCGTAAAATGCGGTAAACATTAAATTCGTCACCCGAAAATTTTTGTTTGAATTGACGAGAAGGAACAATTTGGAAAACATCTCCACGGAAACAAGATTGTTTACATTTTGTCACCATTTCTTTGAATTCATCATCTGTTAAATTCGATTGAATTTCACTTTCTACATTAAATGGATATTCAACAATTGATTTGTTATGAACAACACTTTTAATTTCAGAAAATTTAGAATCTATTTCATCATTTTGAAATTCGATGAATTGAATTTCATTGTGAAAATGATTGAACACCACAATATTTTGATAGAACGAATACGAAAATTCTGGAATCGTTGCTTCGTTTCCTTTTGCTGAAAATTTTACTGTTTCAAAATGTGGAATCGCATCCCACGCAATGTATCCAAATAAACCATTTACAGGTAAATCTTCTCCATTTTGAATCATAAACTGACTTGTAAATTTTTTGAATTTCTCTGTCAATTCTTGACCATTCAACGCATATTCTTTTGTTTCTCCATTCGCATACGTTTCATTCACAATTCCGTTTGTAACCTTAAAAGTTGCGATCGGATTTAGACAAATAAAAGAGTTAGCATCTGTCTTAGAATGATAGTCAGAACTCTCTAATAATAAGGCATTCGGATAAATATCTCGCAATTTCAAATAAAGCTGAACAGGAGTTGTTAAATCGGCTAAAACAGTTTCTTTCTGTATGTTAAAAGTTAAATTCATTTGTTAAATATTTAGGTTTAGAGCACAAAAAAAGGCTTGTCGGTTACGACAAGCCTTTTCTACATATAACTGCATAGAGGTCTTACGAACCAACGTTTTGTTGTTCGATATTCCACCACCAGTTATTTGTAAATAATGTTTTCATTGGGACAAATTTAGGAAGGATTTTGAATTGTACAAATTATTTTTTGATAAATTTTTTAGTTGAGTGAACAATTGATATTTTTGAGTGAATAATAAAAACACAAACAAAATGGAATATAATTATAACAATCTGATTGTTGAAGTAGAAAATAAAATTGCATTAGTTACCTTAAATCGTCCGCAAGCATTAAATGCATTGAACAAAGATTTATTAGATGATATTTCAAACTTTTTTACAGACGCAGATTCTGATCCCGCTATTCGAGTAATTATTTTAACAGGTTCTGGTGAAAAATCTTTCGTTGCTGGTGCTGATATCAAAGAATTTGCAAGTTTTGATGGTCGTCAAGGTGAAAAATTAGCTGCAAAAGGACAAGAAAATGTTTTTGATAAAATTGAAAATTCTAAAAAACCTGTAATCGCCGCAGTGAATGGTTTTGCTTTAGGAGGTGGTTTAGAATTAGCGATGGCGTCTCATTTTCGTATAGCATCAACCAATGCAAAATTAGGATTACCAGAGGTTACATTAGGTTTGATTCCAGGTTATGGAGGAACGCAACGTTTGCCAAAATTAATTGGAAAAGGTCGTGCAATGCAGGCAATTATGACAGCAGATATGTTTACAGCTGAACGCGCGTATGAAATTGGTTTAGTGAATGAAGTTGTTGAGCAAGCTGAATTAATTGATCGAGCAAAAGAAATTGCGACTAAAATTTCAAAAAATTCTTCTGTAGCGATTCGTCACGCGATTCGAGCGATTAATGCGTCAGATAAAGACAATGGTTTTGAAGTTGAAATTGAAAGTTTCGGAAATTTATTTGACGAAGAAGATTTCAAAGAAGGAACAACTGCTTTTGTTGAGAAAAGAAAACCTAATTTTAAGTAAATTTACATAAGCAAAAAAATCCGCTCAATGAGCGGATTTTTTAATCGACTTTGGCTGCAAAGCAAACCTATTTTTAAATATATTTTTTGATTTCTGCCACCAATTGTTCTTTTGGCCTTGCTCCACTTTGTTTCCATAATAATTCACCATTTTTGAAAATAGCAAAAGTCGGAACTCCTTGCACTTGATGTCGTGCAGCTAAATCTTGATATTTATCAACATCCACTTTTAGGATTTTGACATCACCTCCCAATTCTTCTTTCACTTGTTGCAAAATTGGCCCCATCATTTGACAAGGACCACACCAAGTTGCAAAAAAATCTAACAAAACTGGTTTATCTGAATTAATAATTTCTTCAAAAGTCATCGTTTTTGATTCTTCTTGGTTATTTGATTGATTTTTATTTCGGTTGAATAAATTTTTAAACATCTTTATTTTTTCTTCTTAAATATACTAAAAAAGCACTTCCGAAGAAGTGCTTCATAATTAGTTTTACTAATTATTAACCTAACCTATGAAAAATTTATTCTACTGTTAGTGCTACTAACATTTAGATATAATCAAAACAAATACCAATTTTAAAATACTGACAATCTGTTTTTTACATTTAACATAATTTAAGAAATAGGCTAACACAAATATGTTTTATTTTAAAAATTTCTACTATAATTCACACACAAATTTTGGATTAACTGACTTTATTTCAGCTATCACTGACATTATTTCTTCTTTGGTTGAATTCTCTTCCAATCTTTTCAATTGTTCCGAATTCAAACCAATCATTTGTATAAATATCACTTTACCATGAGGCGTATCAATTTCATCTAAATCATCATCCTTGATAAAAGCCAAACCAACAATATCCGTTTCCGAATCTGTACGAATTGGACCTCCTAATGGTAAAAACTGGTATTCATCAAACCAAACTTTTGTTTCGTTCACGAATCGCCCCAAATTATTCATTAATTGAACTACCCAAAAAGGGTCTTCACCATTATCATCTTTAACAGGTTTCACGCGGAAAGAAAACTCAAATCCCCATTTACTAAAATCTGCACCTACACTCTCTTCCGAATAGTATAAATGTGACATTCCGTAACTTACCAAATGATAATAACCATTGACATCAAAAATCGCAACACCGTCAATTGGATCATCTCCGCCCTGAAAAGACATCACTTGCGGCGAATAAAAACGAGGCTCTAAAGTCCCATAAACTTCTTTTAAGCGATTTTCGATTGCAATTGCACCAACGGCTTGATCTGATTTATATTGTTTTTTGTATTCTTCTAAATTCATGATGCAAAAATAGTTTATCCAATATTAATTCTCAGTTAAAGACATAAAAAAAGAGAGCTTCTTGTTAGAAACTCTCTTTATAGTAGCGAGGACCGGACTCGAACCGATGACCTTCGGGTTATGAGCCCGACGAGCTACCTACTGCTCCACCTCGCGATTTAGTAGCGAGAACAGGACTCGAACCTGTGACCTTCGGGTTATGAGCCCGACGAGCTACCTACTGCTCCATCTCGCGTTATTGGACTGCAAATATACGTTCATTATTTAAAATACCAAACATTTTTCGAAATTATTTTATTTTATTCGGACAAAAAACAAATAAAAACCACATAAAACACTACACTAAAGCAAGTTATTCAGTTTTAAATATTTTAAAAATATTCCTTAATTAACTTTGATTGGTGGATGATTTTCGATAAAATCGATTGCTAAATCTGCATTATCTGTTAAAAATAGTAACTCCTTATATGCTCGTCCTGTTGCCAATTGATGCAAAACTGAATAAATCGCCGTATCTTCTACATATCTTTTCTTACTCAAAAAAATCATTGGACTATAATATCCTGAAGTTCCGTAATGATTTTGAGCTGCTTCCTGAAAAATTTCTTGGGTTGTTCCTGCACTTCCAGGCGCATAAACCAAACCGAACAAGCTAATTGTTAACAACATATCTTCTCTGATACTATTTGAAAAATATTTTGCAATATTCGTGGCAAATAAATTACTTGGTTCATGACCATAAAACCACGTAGGAATTGCCAAACTTTCAGCACCATTTGGATAGATTTCTAAAACTTTTTTAGCATTCGTCATAAAATTCTTCGCCAAATATTCAGTTTTATCTTCATCAATAAAGTCTAAATCAGCCAAAATATGAATTGCATTCATCAAATCTTCATCCGAATAATTTGCCATATAAGCTCCTAGATTAGCAGCCTCCATAATTCCAGGCCCTCCACCAGAAACAACAAAATACCCTTTTTCAGTTGCTAATTTCGCCGCTTTTGCCGTTTCATTATAAAACTCAGAATTACGCGCAGTAGAATGTCCCCCCATAAAGCCAACCACTTTTTTCTTCGTCATTCCATTATCATCATATTTCAAAATTCGACGCAAACCATCATCAATAGACAAATCATGTAAGCGTTGTGCCAAAGCTTCTGAAACAGACGGATTATATTTATGTTTTTTAAAATGTTTATAGATTTTAAGATCGATACTTTGGTCATTATCTGGATTATAACCTTCCATCAGCTCTTGCCAAGTGTATAATTTTCCACGATAAGGATTATAAGGAACTGATTCAAATTTTGGATAAACAAATGCTCCTTTTTCAATTAAATAGATCGCTTCGTGTTGTTTAAACTTACAACCCAAAAACGATGTATTGCATAAATTATATTCTTCCCAATTAATTTCTTGACGCAAAAAATTAATATCTTGAACTACTTTATCGGTTAAATCTTTGGTTTGAGAAACTAATTCATTCCATTCTGATAGATTATGAACTAAATCTTTGATTGGTTTTATTTTCATTCTTTTTTCTTACTTCATTAAAAATTCGTAAAATGAATTTACACGAATTATTCCAAACCAACGAATTCGGCACAATAAATCTGCTAATTTTCATTTTTCTAATTTATATTTGCATCAAATTCGTGCTCAACTTAATGGGGAATCGTATGCAAATCACGAACTGTCGCGCAACTGTAAATCAATATTTTTGACAAGTCAGAATGCCACTAAATTGAGTTAATAATTAACCAAAAACTTTCGCGAAAAAAGTAAAATTATGTTCTATGAAATCATCAAACCACCACAAAAAAACATTATCAACTCAAAAATTAATTAAGAAAAGTAACGTGTAAATATATGATAATGGAAGTGGAAAAAACACCAAGAGAAGAGTTGATTGAACAACGTATCATCAATTCTGAAACTCGCATTTTCAAAGCTGTTTTTCCTGGAGATACAAATCACCACAACACAATGTTTGGAGGATCAGTAATGTATTTAATGGATGAAATTGCTTTTATGACAGCAACTCGTTTTTGTCGTAAACCTATTGTTACAGTTAGTAGCGATAAAATAGACTTTAAACATTCTATCCCTGCTGGAACAATTGTTGAATTTGTAGGAAAAGTTGTACGCGTAGGACGCACAAGTTTGGATGTACAAATTGATGTTTATATTGAAAGTATGTATAGAGACGGGCGAGATAAAGCTATATCGGGAACTTTTACATTAGTTGCAATCAACGAGAATAAAAGACCTGTTCCTGTTATTGATTAATAACGAGCTATAGAAATTTTATTAATCCTTTATCTTTTTGATAGAGGATTTTTTTATGAATTCCAATTAATAATTGATAATATTCTAAAGGTTTCTTAGTTTTACATTAAACACAAAAAATGGAATTACCTTTTGCCGAACCATTTCGCATAAAAATGGTCGAAGAAATTTATCAATCTACTCGAGAAGAACGTGAAAAGTGGATCGAAGAAAAAGATTACAACCTATTTAACCTAGAAAGCCACAAAGTATTTATTGATTTATTAACTGATTCTGGAACTGGAGCAATGTCCGACAAACAGTGGTCTGCAATGATGACTGGAGACGAAAGTTATGCTGGTTCTCAATCTTTCTTAAAACTGAAAGAAACCATTAATACCATCACGGGATTTGAGTTTCTTTTGCCTACGCATCAAGGTCGTGCAGCGGAAAATGTATTGTTTTCAGCTCTTGTAAAAGAAGGTCATGTTGTTCCTGGAAATTCGCATTTTGATACGACAAAAGGTCACATCGAATTTAGAAAAGCGCACGCAATTGATTGTACTATTGATGAGGCTTTTGACAGCGAATTGATTCATCCTTTCAAAGGAAATATCGATTTACAAAAGTTAGAAAATGTCTACAAAGAATACGGAAAAGAACAAATTCCATTTACATTAATCACTGTTACATGTAATTCTTCTGGTGGCCAACCTGTATCAATCGAAAATATTCGTCAAGTTCGTGAATTGTCTAATCAATATGGAATTCCAGTCTTTTTTGATGGCGCTCGTTTTGCAGAAAACGCTTATTTCATCAAAGAAAGAGAAGAAGAATTCAAGACAAAAACGATTAAAGAAATTGTTTTAGAAATGTTTTCTTACGGTGATGGAATGACAATGTCTGCGAAAAAAGATGGTTTGGTAAATATTGGTGGATTTATTGCACTGAATAATGAAGAGCTATATAAAATTTGTGGAAATTTCGGAATTATTTACGAAGGATATTTAAGTTATGGCGGTTTAGCTGGACGTGATTTAGCAGCTTTAGCACAAGGTTTACAAGAATCGACAGAATATTCTTATTTACAATCGCGCATCAAACAAATTGAATATTTAGGGAATAAATTAATTGAGTTTGGAATTCCAATTCAGCAACCAATTGGTGGACACGCCATCTTTGTTGATGCTGTAAAGTTTTTACCAAATGTAACACGTGAAGAATTTCCTGCGCAAACATTGGGAATCGAATTGTACAAAGAAGCTGGAATTCGTGGTGTAGAAATCGGAACTATTTTGGCAGATCGTGATCCTGAAACACGAGAAAATCGTTATCCAAAATTAGAATTATTGCGTTTGGCAATTCCAAGAAGAACTTACTTCCAAAGTCATATGGATTATATTGCAGTAGCTTTAAAAAATATTTTTGATCGACGAAACGAGATTAATTCAGGTTATGAAATTTCGTGGGAATCTGAAATTTTAAGACATTTCACTGTAAAATTGAAAAAGAAATAAATAAAAAATCCTTCAGATAATCTGAAGGATTTTTTTGATATTACCATCTCCAATCGCCCGAAATACGAAGTGGAGTTTCTAAATTTCCTTTGATTAAGGCTTCTTTTACTTCTTGCTCGTTCCAACGTTTTGAAGGAATTTCTTTCAAATTACTCAAACGATACAACAAATAGGTTTCCAAAATCACATTATTTTTCAAACCAATTTCTTCTACATAATCAAATGTATCGCAATTCGCGTGGTAACAATTTAACGCTCCTTTTGTAAATTGACTATCCGAAAGCCCAATAATAGGCACGCCTTGCAACATAAACGGTTGATGATCTGAATGTAAATCTACACTCGCAAATGTTTTCAATTTAAAATCTGGAATCACTTTTTGAACATCATTCGCATAATCAGTTAAAATAGGCAAATTACTTTCCATTGTCGAATAATACGACTTTGGATTTGTTGTCATATCCATATTCGACATTGCTTTGATTTGATTGATAGAACCATCTTTCAATGCTTGATTGACGTAATATTTAGAACCTATCAAACCAACTTCTTCGCCCATAAATAAAACAAATTCTATTGTTCGATCATTTTGAAGATTTAACTTCTTGTACGTTCTCGCAATATCCATCACAGAAAAACTTCCAACGCCGTTATCAATTGCTCCTGTAGCCAAATCCCAACTATCTAAATGTCCTCCAAGAACTATTTTTTCGTTTGGAAATTTAGAACCGATTTTCTTTGCAATAATGTTGCGACCTTTCATTTGTCCAACATCATTTTTCATTTCGATTTTAGCAATTTCTTTTCCTTTTGATAGATTTTCTTTAATTTTCAATCCATCTTCTAAACTGATATTAATCGCAGGAATTTTAATAATTTCTCCCGTTACAGAAGCCGTTCCTGTCAATAGAATTCCTCCAGCAGGGCGATTAAACAAGATAATTCCTTTCGCTCCGTACTTTTCTGCTAAAGCTGTTTTTTCGGAACGATGTAGATTTTCTATTTCTTTTGGCGTTCCATCCAACAAACCAAGCGCAGCAAAAACAATCTTTCCTTTTACTTTATCACCAATCTTTTTGTAATCTTCTTCAAGTCCATTTCCTAAATCAATCAATTCTCCCGAAAGACTAACATTTTCTGGCGAATGCGCCAAAGCAACGGCTTTTATAGGTTGATTATTGATTTTTAAATCTAAACTTCTACGATTCCATCCGCTAAATGTAAACTCTTGAAAAGACACATCATAACCATACGAACGCAACAAATTTGCTGCATATTCTTCTGCTATTCGTCCATTTTCTGTTCCTGTTGCACGATGTCCGATTGTTTCGGTTGCTTTTTTTAATTGTTGATAAGCTTCAGAATTTTGTTGTACTTCTTTGTTAATCAAGTCTAAAACTTGTTGATTAGTTTGAGCAGATAAACACATGGTTGTAGAGATTAAACCTAGTGTTAATAAAAATTTCGATTTCATGTGTGAGTATTTCTATAAACTTAAAAATGTTTTTGGAAATAGTTGATAGAATGGGAGGAAAATTTAATCAAAAAAAATAGTCCTCAAAAAATGAGGACTATTTATATGAAATTATAAATTATTTCTTAATGAGCTGGTACGAAACGCTCTCTTGCATCTTGCAATAATTTTTCTGCTTCTGCTTTATCACCGTACCCTTCAATTGTTGTTGTTTTATTTTCTAAGTCTTTATAAACTCTGAAAAAGTGCTCAACTTCTTTCAATGTATGAGGATTCATATCAGTGATGTTTTCTAATTGGTTCCATGTTGGATCAGCAACTGGTACACAAATTAATTTTTCATCTTGTCCTTTGTCATCAGACATTTTAAGAACACCGATTGTTTTTACTTCGATTACACATCCAGGAACAGTAGGTTCTGTTAAGAAAACTAATACGTCAATTGGATCTCCGTCTAATCCTAATGTATTTTCTACGAAACCGTAATCAGCTGGGTAGAACATTGGAGAGTATAAAACACGATCAAAACGGATTCTTCCTGTTTCGTGATCCATTTCATATTTATTGCGAGATCCTCTTGGGATTTCAATGATTGCATCAAAAGTCATTGTAATATTCTTTTTTTTATTATGTATTTTCTAAAAATTCCAATCTAAACCGATTGTGATGCCAAATTTACGAACATCTGGCAAATTATTATAATTTCCGCGCCAATTAAAATCAACACGTATTGGTCTAATGTTTCCAAAACCAATGTTTTCGATCCCAAACCCGTATTCGTAGTAGATTTGTTGATTTGGTGCAAAATATTCTATTGTCGAACTATTAATAGCTTTACTTTTCTCAGAAATGTCTCCGTAAGCCGCTCTCAAGAATCCAACTTCTCTTAATTTTAATTTTTTGATTAACGGAACTTTGTTCAAAATCCAACCGTTAAAATGATGTTCCCAGTTCATCGTTACATATTCGTCTGTTACAAATTCATAATAATCTAATTGTGAAAATGTACCATAAACTTGTCCGTAACTCTCATTTCCAGGTAACGCACTCATTAATGATAAAGGAACACCTTGAAATGTTTTTCCTGCTTCTACAGTTACCAATGATTTACCAAAAGATCCAATCAAAATTGGTTGTGTATATAAAAATTGTAATTTATCATATTCAAAATCTGAATTAATTACACCTTTCAATCCTTTTGTATAGCGCAACATTAACGTGGGTGCAAGTGTTGTCATTTCGTAACGATCAATCCCGTATTGCGAATATTTTGCACCTGGACGAGCAATTACCGAAACACTTACACTTGAATTTGTTAAAGTTTCTTTAATCTGACCGTTTTTTTCATATCCAATCGAAAAATGTACTGCATCAGCTGGTTTTATCAATTGATAATTTCCATCAACACGAAACGTTACATTCTTCCAAGGCTCTATCGACGCATACACATTTGTCAAATTATTGTTACTCAAAAATGTATTATCTCCTTGATTGATGATTGATGACGAAGCAAAACTACGGGTCATAATTCCGTCAGAAGCCGTTAACGTTGCAGCCAATTGTTCTACATCACGTTTTGTTCCGATACCGACTTGAAAACGATTATATTTATTGAACATGTAACGAAAATCTGCTCCATATTTGAATTTATCATCTCGAAAACCATATGCCAAGAAACCTTGCGCACGCCACATATCATTTTGCGAAAAATATGTACGAGCTCCAGCTCTCAAACGGAATCCTTCGATTTGGTTGTATCCAAAAGATGAATATAAATTCCCGATATCAATTGCATTTCCGACATTGTAATATCCAGAACCAAAAATCTCGATTGCTTTCACAATATTATTGAATTTTGGTACTTTATTTAATTGCTCTAATGTTTCGTAAATACCTTCTTGATCTTTCGTTAAAGCTTCAGGACGATTTTCTGTCCAAAACTGATTATCTTTTTCGTTAAGCGCAGCTTTTGCTGGATCTAATTTCTCGTAATAAAAAGCTTCGGGATGTGTTGTATCGAAATCGTAATTGTAATAATTCACCGTTTTATGCGCAAAAATTCCTTTCGCACTTTCCTTTTTACTCAACAACGACATATCCAACATCGCATATTCTTTTTTCGGATAGAAAATAGAATCGTTTGGAATATCATATTCTAGATTCATGAAAATATTACGCACAAAATTCACGTTCATTTCTTTCGTCGTTTCCATCACAACCTCTTTCACCGCATAAGCATCTTTCGAAATATATAATTCTCCTTTAAATGTCAATTCACCTTCGCGACGTGGATAATATTTGATTCGATAAGATTCTATTCCATCTACATCAATAGTATCTTTCAATTCGTAATCATAAACCGCGAAACCATCTGTAGCAATTGGACTCACAAATTTAATATCTAAAATATTGACACGATTATCATAAATATCAATATCACGGAAAAGATTTTTTACCGTAGAAGCCACCACTTCATTTTTCTCGAAACCTGATGTTTTATTTGCAATTAATTCTCGACGTTCTTTTGTAGAAGGTTTATTAATTCCTGCAACATTGTAAATTGACTCATTCAAGAAAGCTGGTAAATATGTTTTTCCATTAATAGAAGAAGTATCTACTTTCTCGAAAACAAACTCCATTCCTTTAAAAATCTTACGTTTCATAAAAGTTGAATCGATATTACTAATATCAAATTGCAACTTTTCGTATTCATCATATTGATAATGTGGCGCTAATTTTAGCCCATTTTTCTTTTTACGCTTCCATACTTCACGCAAAATAGCATAAGCTGGATTTTCTTTCTTTTTAGGACGTTTTTTCTTTGCCGAAACAACCGCAGTTTGTAAATCTACCGTTCCGCCATCTTCTTCTGAAGTATTGTCTTCTGTTAAAAATAATTGAGCAATAAAATTATAATCGATTTTATTTTCGATAACATAATCAGAAGTTTCGTATCCATTTTTTGATACGACAATTTTATTTGTATTCGAACTAGATTCGATATAAAAAGTACCATCAGAGTTTGATGTTGCACTTACTTTAAGTTCTGGTAAACGAATATCTGCGTAAGGAATAGGCTTCTGAGTTTCAGAATCGATTACCTTTCCTTGAATTTTTACTTGCGCGTGCACAGACGCTAAAACAACTATAAAAAAAGCTGTTATATAACTTTTCATCAATAAGATTTGGTTAAAAAAAAATAAAGTCTAGCAAAATGTATGCTAGACTTTACAAATATAGTTTATAAATCTTAATTATTTATACATCACAGCTTTTACAGCTTCAACTACATCTTTTGCATTAGGAATCCAAGTCTCATACAAGTTTGGAGCATAAGGCGCTGATGTATCTTTTGTTGTGATACGTTTGATTGGTGCATCTAAATAATCGAATGCTTTTTGTTGAACCATATACGTAATTTCTGAAGCAACTGAAGCGAAAGGCCAAGCTTCTTCTAAAACTACTAAACGATTTGTTTTCTTAACAGATTTGAAAATTGTATCGTAATCTAATGGACGAACTGTACGTAAGTCAATTACTTCTACAGAAATTCCTTCTTTAGCTAATTCATCAGCAGCAATGTAAGCTTGCTTAATGATTTTCCCGAAAGAAACTAACGTTACATCTGTACCTTCACGTTTGATTTCTGCTTTACCAATTTCGATTGTGTATTCTTCATCTGGCATTTCCATTTTATCTCCATACATCTGTTCAGATTCCATGAAAATTACTGGATCGTTATCACGAATTGCAGATTTTAATAAACCTTTTGCATCATAAGGGTTTGAAGGAACAATTACTTTAAGACCTGGTACATTTGCATACCAATTCTCAAAAGCTTGTGAGTGTGTTGCACCTAATTGTCCTGCAGAAGCAGTAGGTCCTCTAAATACAATTGGACAGTTGAATTGTCCTCCTGACATTTGATAAATTTTTGCAGCGTTATTGATAATTTGGTCAATAGACACTAATGAGAAGTTGAATGTCATATATTCTACGATTGGACGACATCCCGTCATTGTAGATCCAATTGCGATTCCAGAAAAACCAGCCTCTGCGATTGGCGCATCAATTACACGTTCTGCTCCAAATTCGTCTAACATTCCTTTCGAAGCTTTGTACGCTCCGTTGTATTCTGCTACTTCTTCTCCAATTAAAAATATAGATTCATCGCGACGCATTTCTTCACTCATTGCCTCTGCGATTACTTCTCTAAATGTTTTTATAGCCATTTTATGCGATTTCGTTCTTTATTATATTTTTTCCTAAAGCAAATGTAATAAAAAACTTGCGAATTATTTAAAACGAATTCATTCAATAAAAAAATCCCAAAATAATCTAAAGTTATTTTGGGATCGAAAAATATTTAAAAAAGAATGTAATCTCTATTTTAGAACCAGCCTTTGTGACCTTCTACATATGTTTTATCAAACTCTTCGTCAGATTTAGTCAAATAAATAATCCCTTCAATAAATCCAATAAGTCCAGCAAATCCAAATGTTACAAAAGTGGCAATAATTTGAATAACTCCTTCTTTTGTATATCCTAAATAGAATTTATGAATTCCTAAATATCCTACTAAAATTCCAGCAATGATTTTTTTCTCTGATTTGTACGGCTGATTGTTTTCCATCGTTTTTAAAGTTTAAATAATAATTGTTTTTGTTGGTTACAAATTTAATTTGTCCATCATTCTTAAAAATCACTAGATATAATGATTTTGAATACTGTACAAATAAAATAAATCTGATCTTAATTTAAGGTTAACGATTTAACAATCTACTTTTTATAAAATCAATTGCTTTTCTTTACATTTGCATAAAATGGTGCTCAACGAGTGAGTTAAAAGGGAATTTGGTTCAATTCCAAAACTGTCCCCGCAACTGTAAATTCTAACATACTTTTTGTAAAAGAATAAGTCAGGAAACCTGCCATTGCTAACAAATTAATAGAAAATGTTTTCGGAGGAAAAACAGATTTTAATATGAAAAAACTTTTTCTTTGTTTTAATCTTATCGCTGGAATTGCTTTTGCACAGACGGATACCATCAATTTGAAACCTTTGATTTTGAACGATGCTTTTCTTAAAAATCATTACAAATCTCAAAGTATTATCAAACTTAATGATAGTATTTTAGAGCAAAATCCTAATCAACTGACGCAAGTTTTACAAGCGCAAACGCCAATTTATTTTAAAGAAAATGGACGAGGAATGGTTTCTTCGCCTTCGTTTCGTGGAACTTTAGCTTCGCATACAGCGGTAATTTGGAACGGAATAAATGTCAATTCGCAAACAACAGGACAAACGGATTTTAATTTATTTGCAAGTAATTCGTTTGACGGAATTTTAGTGAAACCAGGAGGCGGAAGTATTGCGTATGGAACAGGTTCTATCGGCGGTACAATTCATTTGTTGAATAAATTTGAGTATGACAAAGGTTTACAGCAAAAAATAAATTTAGGATACGGAAGTTACGATACATGGTCGGGAAAATATCAATTGAAATATAGTACAGAAAAATTTAGTTCTTCAATCGATTACGAACGAAATCAATCTGATAATGATTATAAAATTCCGAATCACATGAAGAAGAATTTGAACGGAAAATATTATTTCAATACAATTAATGGAAATTTTGGCTATAAAATTAATCCTGAAAACGAATTGAAACTTTATTCAATGATCAATTTTGGGAAGCGCGAATTTCCTTTAGTTGACATTGGTTCAACGCCTTCTGGGTACGAAAATAAGGATTATCGTTTGATGACAGAATGGAATTTCAATCCAAATGAAAAGTGGCTATCGCAGTTAAAATTGGCATATATCCGAGAAGAAAACAGTTATTTCAACAATATTCACAAATCTTATTCGGACGATTTACAGGTGGATAATTATGTTTTAAAATATTATCTGAATCATCAATTGACTAATAATTTCGAGCTTTCATTTTTATCTGAAGCTAATTATAATCAAGGAAGTGGAAATAATTTGAATAAAAGCGATCAAAACTCAATCAATTTTGCCTTAATCGCGAAGCATAAATTATCAGATGTTTTGGAATACGAAGCGAGTATTCGTCAAGATTTTTCTGATACGTACCAAAATCCATTTATTTATTCATTGGGTTTTAATTTTCGTCCGATTCATTCGTATCAATTGAGAGGAAATGTTTCGAAAAATTTCAGAAATCCAACCTACAATGATTTATTTTGGAAAACTGGTGGAAATCCAGATTTGAAATCAGAATCAGCTTATCAATTTGAACTTGGAAATGATTTTATCAACAAAAATTTAAACATTCAAACCAATATTTTTTATAATAAGTTGAGTGATATGATTCAATGGATTCCGAGTTCGCAAAACACTTCTTATTGGGTTCCTGTGAACATCAACAAAGCTGAAACCTATGGTTTTGAAATGATTGGAAGCTACAAATGGAATGCATTTAGTTTCAATACAACTTATGCATACACCAAAACAAAAGATAAATTTAAAAATAAGGAATTGATGTATTCCCCAAATCATAAATGGACGGCGAGCGCACAATACACTTACAAACGTTTATCTGCTTTTCTACAAAATATTTATACAAGTAAAGTTTTTACCGATTCGGAAGAAGAAAGAACACTTGATGGTTTTTGGCTAACGAATTTAGGTTTAAATTTTACGATTTCACCACTTTATAGCGTTTCTATGAGTGTGAATAATGTGTTTAACCAAGAATATCAAACGCAAGAAAATCGTTGGCAACCCGGCACAAATTATAACATACAAATACAAATAAAATTTTAAAAAACTATGACTAAATTTAAATCAATCGCACTTATAGCCTTGGCAGGAGTATTTTTACAATCTTGTTCAAATGACGATGATGGGCCAAATAATGATCCTGAAAAAGGAAACTACTCGAAAGGAGTTTTTATTTTGAATGAAGGAGGTTTCAATTCAGCTAACGCAGAAATCACTTATTTTGATCCAACAAAAGATGTAAGTACAACAAATCCTATTCAAGAAATTTTCAAGACTGCGAACGCTGGTGCACAATTGGGTTCTGTAGGACAAAGCATGTATTTCAAAGGAAACAAAGCTTATATTGTTCTTAATGTTTCTAATAAAGTAGAAGTTGTAGACAACACAACTTTCAAAAAAATTAGTACAATTCCATCATCAGATAATATGAGCAACCCTCGTTATATCGTTTCTGATGATCAATTTTTGTATATCTCAAACTGGGGAGATCCTAATGTAACGACAGATGATTTTATTGCAAAATACAAAATCAGTGATTTAACATTTGTAGAAAAATATAAAGTAGATGAAGGTCCAGAAAAAATGATTCTTGACAATAACAAACTTTATGTTGCACAAAAAGGTGGCTGGGGAACAGGTAAAACAGTTACAATTATTGACCTTAAAACAAATGATAAAAAAAGTATAAATGTTGGTGATGTTCCGACAGATTTAACAATTCAAAACGGAAATTTATTTGTGCTTTCTCAAGGTGTTAATTGGGGAACTACTACAAAAGGAAAATTGGTTCGTTATAATTTAACTTCAGAAGATAAATTAGAAATGAATTTTCCTGATGGACAACATCCTAATTTCTTAGTTGCGGAGAATAGTAAATTGTATTACATCGTTAATAATTCTGTTTATTCTATGGCTACAAATGCAACAGCTTTGCCTACAAAAGCAGATTACATAACAGGTGCTGATAGTGTATATGGTTTCTATGTAAAAGGTGATACTTTTTATGTTTTAGACGCAAAAGATTACAATTCTAATGGACGATTATTAATTCAGAATGCACAAGGAGGTCTTAAAAATCCAGCAATTACAACTGGAGTTTCACCAAATTCTGTTTACATCAAATAATATTTCCTGAAAAATCAACATAAAAATATCTGAAGTTTAAACTTCAGATTTTTTTATGTTTTTCATTTTGAAAATTGTTTGTGAATTAAACCCTACAATCGCGAGTAAAATCAAACTATAACCGATCATTTGCATTAGAGAAACGGCTTCTTTGTAATAGAAAATTGCTAAAACAAAATTCATAATTGGATTCAAATAAATTAAAATTCCAACAGTTGAAGAGTCAATTCCTTTTAAAGCAAAATTGTTTAAGAACATTGGAATGATAGTGAACAAAATCACAATCATCATGATACATTGATAGAAAATTGTTTCGGTCGGAATTGGTCCTGAAAAGATGAAAACCAATGGTAACATCAGAATGGCTACAATTAATAATTGTGTCATCAACAAATTGAAACTATCAAAAACATTCAAACTTCTCTGAATAATGATATAGAGTGCAAATGTACAAGCTACAATCAAACTATAAACCAAGTCTATAAGATGACCTATAGAAATAACCAAACATGCTAAAAGACTAATACCAACTGCAATCCATTTTATTTTGGTCAAATGTTCTTTCAGAATAATGAAAGCCAAAACGGTAGTAATAATCGGGCAAACCAAGTACGAAAGCGATGCTGCTTGTACGCTAATATGATTCATCACGATAATAAACATCAACCAATTCGTCATCAAAATCAATGATCCGCCAACAATTAAACTTACTAATTTTTTCTGTTTCTTTTTATCAAATGATTTGAATAAATCATAATCAGCTTTCATCTTATTACGTCGAAATCCAACATTAATGACCACTAAAAAGAAAACGGAAACATACAATCTGAAAAATAGAATATCCAAAGGTGGATAACCGGCGATCGGTTTCAATCCGAAACTAAAAAATCCCCACATAAAGTAGGTTATAATGGCTGCAATGATATATTTTGATTGATTCATAAAAGAGGCATCAATTTGTACAAATGTATCGAATATCCAATTTGGAAATGATTATTTTTGCCTTAAATTTTATAGAAATGGAAAATCTTTTTACAGACGAATATTTTATGCGAATCGCCTTTAACGAAGCGGTTACAGCTTTCGAGCGAGACGAAATTCCAGTTGGAGCTGTGATTGTTTGCAACAACAAAATTATCGCGAAAGCACATAATCTAACGGAAACATTGACTGATGTTACAGCGCACGCAGAAATGCAAGCCATTACGTCTGCAGCAAATTATTTAGGTGGAAAGTACTTACAAGATTGCACATTGTATGTAACCTTAGAACCTTGTGTGATGTGCGGCGGAGCATTGTATTGGAGCCAAATCTCGAAAGTGGTTTATGGTGCTTCGGATGAAAAACGCGGTTTTAAAGCAAAAATTGGCGAATTACATCCAAAAACTGAAATTGTTTCGGGAATTATGGAAGAGAAATGCGGTCAATTGATGAAAGAATTTTTCCAACGTAAGCGCTAAATTGATTTCAAAATCGATAAAACCTCATCATAATTTTCTATAAAAGCCATGTGTCCGCCATCAAATTTGTACAAATGAATATTAGGTAAATTTGGAATTAAGATTAAAAATAATTCAGGATTAACTGTTTCATCATTCATTCCAACAATAATATAAATTCCACCTTTGAAATCATACAAAATCGACGAACGATCTGGACGCTGTCGCATTCCTTTCAAAGCTGCACAAACACCTTCAATTGGAGTTTTTAAAGCAATTTCTTTTACAAATTTCAACTCATCTTTGAATTGATCTCGATGATGCGCTGCAAATAAAGTAGGCATACTAAAACTCACCAACGCATTGAAATTTTTACGAGCAGTTTCACACGCTTTCAAACGTTGATTTTTCTTCGCTTCATCATCTGGTAAAGTCGAGGAGTTAATCAAAACAATATTTTCTACTCGTTCAGGAAAAAGATCAGCCAACGCACACGTCACATATCCTCCCATCGAATGTCCTACAAAAGCTACTTTTTCAAGATTTAATTCATCCAGAACTTCAATCACTTTTTCTGCCATTTCTTCCATCGTATTCACCTCTTGAAAATTTTCAGAATTTCCATGTCCAGGTAAATCAATTGTAATAATTTGATTGTGATGAAATAAATCATTCTGTAAACGATTCCATATTTTATGATTTTCCAAAAAACCATGTAAGAAAACTATAGGTTTCCCAACTCCAATACTTTCGTAGAACAACATATTTTGGTTCAGAATTTGTAATTAATTAAATACAAATTTACAACAATGAAAAAATATAATCCTATTATAATACTCACAATAGCTATTGGTGCTATTCTTATTTATTGTATTACAAGAAATAAATCACTTATAATTGGAGGTTCTGTACAAAAAGAAATTAAAAAAGATTCTTCTATTCAGGAAATTGCTTTTGCTTCTCCAAAGATTATGAATAATTCTGAATTGAAATTAATACAAGGAAAAGGTAAATTTGAAATTGAAAAAGTAGCAAAAGAAGAACAAACATTTAGTTTTAGAAATGATTCTTCTTCATCTGTTTTTATTCAAATAATTCCTCAAGATAAACTAGGAAACATTAGAATTAATCAACTTATCTCTCCAAATAATGAAAAAGATGGTCCTTTTGGACAAGAAATCAATTACGATTTAAACGAAAAAGGTTTGTATCAAATTCGAATTGGCGAAAGTTTGATGCAAGGCGATCCATTTGAAGGAAAATATACCTTGAAATTGCAGTTAAAATAGTTACTTTTACAACAGAATTTTTCTGTTATGAAATGGACTTTTATCGCTTTTATTACATTGATTACGCTTTATAGTTGTGAAGACAAATCTACACCAACCATTTATCCAAGCAAGATTGGAGTTGATTCTGCGTACAAGGATTTGGTAAAAAAAGATAAACCAACAACAGAAGATGTAATGAAAGAAGAAGTGGTAAAAACAGCTTCTCCTCAGAAAAAAGTTGTGATAAAACCTCAGCAAAAAGTTATATCTAATACAGATAAAATTGTTCCTTTAAGCGCTAATAACACTACAGAGAATCTTGAAGTAAGTTATGCAAAAGCAAAAGCGGAACCGACTAAAATAGCGGGACAAACCAATACGTTTACGTTTAATGCAGATTCTGCAAAGAAAGTTTGGATCAAAATTTCTGCACAAGATTCTACAGCGAATATTAGAATTAATCACATCAAAGGACCTGCGGATTCTATAAAAGGTGGTCCTTTTGGCAAAGAAACCATTTTCGAATTACCTGCGCGTGGCGTGTATCAATTCTCGATTTCGGAGAAACCAACAACCCCAAAACCATACGCTGGGAAATATAAAGTTGAATTGAAATTATTGTGGAAATAAATCTATTTGTAATAGATTTTGTAGTTAAGTGAATGATTTTTCAAAATATCTTGTTTAATCATTTCACCATTAATTTCATTGTAATATTCGACTGATTTTTTTGTTACAATCAAATCAAAATAGCCATTTCCTTCGGGACAAAAAGGATTTTCGTAAGAAGTTTCTAAACCAATAAAATAGTTTTTGGCTTCGGAAGGTTTAAGTTTTAAATGAATCGGAAAAATATATTTTCCTTGATAATCTTTATCCACTTCAAACCATTTTTCTTCAATCAAACTTTGTTTATCCTCAATCGATTTTAGAATCATTGGTTTGAAATAATAATATTCGTTGCAATAATTTTTCTTTTTCACTTTTGATTCAAACAAAATTTCAATTGCGACAATTTCAATTTCTTTCTCATTTGGAAGTAATAAATTCGAAAATATTTTAAGTCCGAAACTTGTGTTATCCGTTAATCGAACCACTTGTTTAAACTTTGGACGAAATTGTTTGTAATTGGAATAATTCACTACCTCAACTTGATTGAGATTAATCGTATCCAACTTTTGAGCAAAACTCATCACAGAAAGTAAGAAAAGAATTAGAAACTTCATTTTATAAAAATAGAAAAAATTTTCAGTAAATGATTTTCTCAATTCATCCTAAAAAATCAACAATTCGTAAACATATATTTATACAAGTCTTTTGCTAACTATAGTTTTGATAAAAATTAACAACATGAAAACACTTATCAAAATCCTAAAAATCTTCTTTATTGCTCTAATTTCAATAATTACACTTATTTTTTTGTATTTATTTATTAGTAATAAAATTTTCTTAGCTTCTAAAAATGAAACAAATATTGGCTATCTAAAAAATAATAAAACAACAATTGACAGCAACTTTGATTCTCAGATTTTTGATAATAACTTCAACACTTCAAATGTTATTCTATTAGGTGAAATTCATGGTTTTGCTGACAATTAAAAATTAGATGAATTTATGTTTAAATATTTGAATAAGAATCTTGGATTCAACTATTACATTGCCGAAATGGACAGTTTAAATTCTAAAAAATTAAACACATTTCTAAGCTCCGATGTTAAAAATGAAAAATTATTAAAAGAAGTTGTTTTAGCTATTAAAAAAAGAATTCCTCAACAATCAAGTCAAGAGTTACTAAAAAAATGGAACAACTTGTATGATTACAATAAAACATTAAATGATTCATCTAAAATCGTTGTTTTGGGTATTGATACAAACTTTGATGATTCTAACAACAAAATTTCAAGAGATTCTGCAATGATTGAAAATTTTAATCATATCATTTCAAAGAATCATCTACAAAATGAAAAATTCTATGGATTATTTGGTCTTTTTCATACACTTCAAAAAAGTATGAATGATAAAGAAAAACCTTTTGCTGAAAGACTTTTAGACAATAAATATAACGTAACAAGCATCGTAAGTTATACATTGGACAGTGAAATGTATTTACCTAAAAATGATCAATTTCCTACTCCAGAAAATGAAAAAATAAACTGGGTAAATGCTGATGGACCGATGATGTTAATAAAAGGTATTCTTGATTTTAAAGAACTTGCAAAGTCTAATTCCATTTCAATTTTTAATCTTAATGCGAAAAATTCACCATACAAATCTTCTCAAAATTTAATTCAAATAAAGTCAAGATTATTTGGAGAAAACATTACGCCAAAAGAAAATTTAAAAACAACTGATTATTTTCAATACGTTGCAATTCTTCGTAATTCTGAAGCATTAACTCCAATTCAATAAAAAAAACGGAATCTTATAGATTCCGTTTTTTTTTATTTTCCTTATATCGATTAAATCAAATTCAAAACTTGTTCTAAATCTTCTAATAAGTCATCTATATCTTCGATACCAACAGACAAACGAATTAAATCATCTGTAATACCAATTTCAGCACGTTTCTCAGCAGGAATAGACGCATGTGTCATCGTAGCTGGGTGATTTGCTAATGATTCAACACCACCTAAAGATTCAGCCAAAGTGAAAACTTTTAAGTTTTCTAAAATTTTGAAAGCATCTTCTTTCTTCCCAGAAGTCAACGTAAACGTTACCATTCCTCCGAAATCTTTCATTTGTTTTTTCGCAATTTCGTGTTGCGGATGATTTTCCAAACCTGGATAATACGTGTGCGCAACTTTTGGATGAGCCTCTAAAAATTGTGCGATCTTCATTCCGTTTGAACAGTGACGATCCATACGAACAGCCAAAGTTTTGATTCCACGTAAAACTAAGTAAGAATCTTGTGGTCCTAAAATTCCTCCTGTTGCAAATAAATTGAAGTGAACATCAGTTGCCAATTGCTCTGAATTAACCACAATTGCTCCAGCAACTAAATCTGAGTGACCTCCTAAATATTTTGTTGCAGAATGCATCACTATATCTGCTCCCAACTCAATTGGTCGTTGTAAATAAGGCGAAGCAAATGTATTATCAACAGCGACTAAAATATCAGATTTTTTTGCTTTTACAGCATCATTTACCGCTTTGATATCAACCACTTTCATCAATGGATTTGTAGGTGTTTCAACCCAAACCATTTTTGTATTATCATTGATTAAAACAACAACAGCCTCAACATTTGTCATATCTACGAAATGGAATTTCAATCCAAATTTTTCATAAACACGTGTAAACAAACGGTAAGAACCTCCATATAAATCGTCCATCGCGATGATTTCATCACCTGGTTTAAATAATTTTAATACACCATCGATTGCTGCCAAACCAGAACCAAATGCAAAACCTGCAACTCCACCTTCGATAGATGCTAATGCATTTTCTAAAGCAGTTCTTGTTGGATTTGCACCACGAGAATATTCGTATCCTTTGTAATCTCCTGGTGATCTTTGCGCGAATGTTGATGTTTGGTAAATTGGAGTCATTACGGCTCCTGTAGAAGGGTCATGTTGTTGACCTCCATGTATAGCTTTTGTATTGAATTTCATTGTAAATGCTTTTAACTATAGCAAATATATGGAGTTTTATTTATTCTTTGTTTTAAAGATTTGTTAGAATTTATTTCGGGAGATTAACTAAACAATTCGTATAAAACTTGTAATGATTTTGGCTTCTTAAAATTATTGGTGTGAATTTGATAGTACTTCACTAGAATTTCGAGTAAAAGAGAACGTTGCGATTGGTTGAATGTATTTTTTGAATCTTCGGAAAAGTGTAATTCTAACAATTTTTTGAACAAAACAGTTTCATCTGCTTTCAACATATTGATAGATGAATTCGAATTTGTGAAAAATCCATTTTCTAAATCGAATAGATTTCCATCAATTTCTAAGTTGGGATAAAAACCAAGAAAATGTGATAATTGAATTAAAAAAATCAAATGAAAATCTGCAAAATCATCTTTTTTTTGATCAAATTCTTTTAACGAATGTTCAATGTAAAAATATAATTCTGGATTATCTGATTCTTCTTTTAGAACTAAGTTTAGGATTTCAGCTAAGAAAAAAACAATCGCCGATTTGATGGGATGAAAATGCAACGATTCATAATAATGCGACGTCTGAGCTGATTTTAAGAAAACCAATTGTTGTTCATTTGATTTCGGTTGAAAGCTCAAATCTATTTCTGCTAGCGGAAAATACAACGAAGTATTTCGCTTTTTTTTGGAGAAAACTCCTTTTGCTATAAATGATTTAAGGCCAAAATCTTGTGTATAACAACGAATAATTAAACTCGTGTCACCATATTTTAAGCTTGAAAGTACAATGGCTTTGGTTTCTAAAATTTTCATTAACGGACAACTGCAATTTTTAATGTTTTGGTTTCTGTACCATCAGCATTTGTCATCAAAACTAAGTAAATTCCAGAAGCTACTGGCTTTCCTTTTGCATTATTTGTGTTCCATTCTACAATTCCTCCTTCTGCTTTTTTCTCAAAAAGTAAATTTCCAACAATATCTGTAATCTTAACCAACGCACGATTTGGAAGATTTTTTATCGTGACATTCCCCTTATATTCTGGACGATAAGGATTAGGATAAGCAATTGCATTGTTAAAATTATTCGCTTCTGTCGATACATCTCCGTTATACGAAACCACACCTTTTTCCGTTGCAAAATATACTTTTCCTGTCGATTCATCAATCGAAACATCGTACACAACATCCGAAGGTAAAGGTGAATTTTTAGACGTAAAATACAATTTCGTCGATTCTCCACTATCCGAAACATAATAAACTCCTGCTCCATTTGTTGCAATCCATTTATTATTTGCGTTATCTACTTTTATAGCATAAATTCCAACATCGGTTAACAACGCTTCCGGAATTCCATCTTGAATAATGACAACAGGCTCGGCAATTATATTATTAGAACTTACAGCATTATCAGCTCCGTACAAAACCACTAAACCTTGTTGAGTTCCTATCCACAAGTTGTTTGATCTATCATTTGCAACTGTCAAAACGTTATTAATAGGCAACTTGTTTGAAGTTGTTAAAGTTGTTACTATTTGATAATTTTTATCTAATACAGCAACCCCTCCTCCTTCTCTACCACTTGGATAATAGGTATAAATATCAGAAAAATCAGGAGTTAGAGCCACTATTGCAGAGGCTTTATCAACAGAAATATTATTCCACGTCCCATTAGCATTACGTTCTAAGTAATAAACCGAATTATAATCAGGAGATTTTCCATCTGGAAATGAAGCACCAATATGTAAGTTTCCTAATTTATCATAGGCTAATCCAGAAATTCTAGAACTAGGGAACTGATTACTAATAATTCGATCAGGTTTATAATTATTTACAAACTCGAATTTAGTTGGATCAAATTCTAATAAATCTGTTCGCCCATTTACATCGCGTCCATACTTATTGAATGATGAAACTATAAATGTATTATTATTTTTATCTGGATGAGGAGCGATTCTTAAAACATCTCGAATATCAAAAATATCTTTTGAACGAAAATTGTTCCATTGTTTTACATTATAATAATAGAAACCATCACTATTATCTAAAACATTTCCATAACCTAGAGTTCCTCCTGGAGCAATCCAGACTTTTCCATTTTTTGTTGTTACAGACCAAGCTTTATTATTGAAAGGTCCATCGGGATAAAATTCTTTATGATTAGATAAATTAATAATTCCATGATTTACTGAACCTCCAAAATAAATATTGTTAATAAAAATTCCTGAATTGAAATTTATTTCATTTCCATCTTCATCAATTAAAGGGTAATTATCTCCTTTGAAAACAGAAATTTGATTATTCTGAGTAATAATTAATTTACCATTCGACGATTTTAACTCTTTAATCAAATTAAAAGGAGTAGAAGTTCCTCTTAATAATTTTAATTCATTGTTTACCGAATAATAAATCTCATTTTCAAATAATTCTATATTTGTAACATTTTGACCAACAATTTCTTCTTTCCAAATTTTTCTATTTGTAAAATCTGGATTATTCAAATTCTTATCCGATAATTCGCTCGAATAGATTCCTTTATCTGTTGCAATATAAAGAGTTGTTCCGTTAATTGTTGCATCATTTACAACAGCTGTATTTGTACGTGTTGTTTCTTTAAATTCTTCCTCTTTTAAGTCGAAAGAAACAATTCCAAAAGCTCCAGAAATAAACGCAATTCCATCATTTATAAAAATATGATTGACTTTTTTATCACCCGAAAAACCATTCCATTTGATATCCAAAACCATTGTCGATTCTCCAGATTTCAATAAATCTAAACCTCCATTTTCATACCCAACTAAAAACGAATCCGAATCTATATCATAAGCCATTGCAGAAACCCCAACATTGTTCAAAAAATTGGTTTTATTTAGTTTAATCCAATCACTTGTTGGATTTTGAGGATTGAACAAGAAAATTCCGTTTTCAGTTCCACAATAAATCACACCATTTACTTCTTCCAACAATTTCACATTATTGTAAGAAAAAAGATCAGTCCAACGCACTTTATCATTTTGAGCGTTTAAACTTGTGAAAATCATGGTGATGAAAATGAACAATTTTGTCTTCATAATGCACAAAAATACTGTAATTTATAACAAAATAACTTGCTAAAAATTGTATTGCTTGTTACAATAAATCATAAAATTTACCTGGAAGAGTAGAAATTATTTGCTTCAATTCTAAATCTAATAAAGTTGGCATCAATTCGTAGGATTTCAAATTTAAGTCAAAAGACATTTTATCAATATGTTGTTTTCCATTGGTTTTGAGATAATTTACAATTAAATTTTCATCATCAGAAAACTCAATAAACAAATCTATTTGTTTTGGTTTCTTCTTCGAATTGAAGTTAAAATAATCAATAATATCTTTCGAATTTTCGACCAAATAAGCTTGATGAGATTTTATCAAATAATTACACCCAATACTCAACACATCGGTTGATTTCCCTGGTAAAGCAAATACTTCGCGATTATATTCATTTGCAAATTTTGCAGTCACCAAACTTCCTCCTTTAAAAGCAGACTCTACCACAATTGTAATATCCGACAAACCTGCAATAATCCGATTTCGTTGTAAAAAAGCTTCAGGTGAAGCAATTTTAAAACTTGGTTGCTCCGTAATCCAACCTCCTTTTTGTAAAATTTCAATCGCAATTTTTTTGTGAGCAACAGGATAAATTCGTTCAAAATTTGTTCCCATTACCGACCATGTTACAACATTATTTTTAAGCGCATTTGAATGTGCTTCAATATCGCAACCATACGCCAATCCACTCACAATTGTAACATCAAAATCAGCTAAACCTTCAATTAATTCAGTAATAAAATTTCGTCCATAATTGGTCATTTTTCGTGTTCCAACAATCGAAATCTTTTTATTACTGAGATGATTAAATTCTAAATTTCCTTTGCAAAAAATCACTAAAGGTGCATCAATACATTCTTTTAAGAATTGTGGATAAGCTTCATCATAAAAAGTTAAAATATTGATTTGATTATTTTTACAATATTCTATTTCGTTAAAAGCTAAATCTAACCATTTTTTATTCCCAAAATCTTTGCTTATTTGCTGTCCAATTCCCGAAATTTGCATCAAATCTTTTGGTTTACAATTCCAAGCAGCCGCTGCCGAACCAAAAAATTGAATAATTTTTCGAGCCGTGATATCGCCAATTCCTTTCTGGAAAGAAAGTGCTAAAATATATGGTAAATCGGTTTGCATTTTGTTAAATTATTAATATTAAACCAACTAAGAATAATTTTAAGTATTTATTTTTTGCTAAATCTAAAAAAAATGTTAATTTCGTAGTATGAGGTTAGAAGAGCATATTAGTCAATTATTATTTCAGCACGATTGTGTAATCGTTCCAAACTTTGGTGCGTTTATCTCAAACACTGCTAATGTGGCGTTTGACGAGCAAACAAACACATTTATTCCACCAAGAAAAGAGCTTTCTTTCAATACAACTTTAACAAAAAGTGATGGTGTTTTGGTGAATAAAATTGTAGAAGATGAGCCAATGTCTTTTGAAAATGCGCAAACATTTTTGAATGAACAAGTTTATTTTTGGCAAGAACATTTGAAAAATGGAAAAGTTTTAACCTTACAAAATATCGGATCATTACAATTTAATGACGCTGGAAAAATTGACTTCAAACCAGAAAATGCTCAAAATTATTTCATCGCCGCTTACGGTCTTTCAAATTTACAAGCCAATTACATTTTAGATTCGTCTAAAACTAAAACCTCTAACAAACACATGTCAAAATTTTTAGCCGCAGCCTCATTAATTCCCATTATTGTTGGTGGCTTCCTATATTTTAATACGCCGCAACCCGTACAAGAATTCGTAACAGAACAATGGAGCGGTTTGGTTTTACCAATGATTGGTAAAGATGACGCAACCAAAACTGAAAAACCTACAGTGCAATACGATGTGTATAATATGCCGCAAACGATTGCTGAGCCTTCTTTAGTTGAATATCAGATTGCCGAAACGGTAACGAAAACAGATACAATTGAAACGCCTAAAAAAGTTGAAATTACAGTTGTAAAGGAAACGAAACTGAATGAAACTGAAAAGGAGATTACGGCAATTGTAAAGGAAAAGCCTTCGACAAAAGAAATTGTAAAAACAGAAACAAAAAAATTAACGAAAGTTGAAGCTCCTAAAACAGCTGAAAAGAAAGTTGAGGACAAAAAAGAAGTTGCAACTAAAACAACTTCAAAATCTAACAATAAAAAATATCAAGTAATTGCGGCTTCGCTTAAACGTCAAGAAGATGCTGATCGTTTGGTTCGAGAATTGAAAAAACAAGGTTACAAAGATGCAGGAGTTTCTTATGTAAAAGGTCGCTATTATTATGTTACATATAGCAGCTTCAATAACATAGAAGACGCGCAAAAATATATGAATGATGTGAATAAAAAGTCTCCTGGAACTTGGGTTAGAACTGAAAATTAAATCATTTTTTAATACAATATAAATCGAAATAAGCTGCCCAAAAGGCAGCTTATTTCTTTGTTAGAATGAATATGAAAACTACTTCCAGCCACCACCTAAACTTTTGTATATAGCGACAACTGTACTTAATTGTTTTTCTTTTGTTTCGATTAATTCCATTTTTGCATCCAATAAATCACGTTGAGTTGTTAACACTTCTAGATAATCTGCACGATTATTTTTGAACAACTGATTCGCAATATCAATAGATTCTACAAGTGCTTTCGCCTGTTTATCTTTGTACGAATAACTTTGTTCTAAGTTATTAATCTTCGACATTTGATTTGACACTTCTAAATAAGCATTTAAAATCGTTTTATCATATTCGTACAACGCTTGTATTTGATGAGCATTTGCTGTATTAAACTCCGCTTTTATCGCACTTTTATTGATTAAAGGCGCAGCTAATTCTCCAGCCAACGAATATAAAATAGACTCTGGCATTTTTACCAAATAAGATGGTTTGAACGCATTTAGTCCTAAAGCCGCAGAAATATTAAGTGACGGATAAAACTCTGCACGAGCCACTTTCACATCTAAAGCAGAAGCTTTTAACTCTAATTCTGCTTGTTTGATATCAGGACGATTTGATAATAATTCAGAAGGAATTCCTGCATGTACTGTTTGTGGAATCAAATCCATAAATGACGAACCATCACGTTTTATCTTTTGCGGATATCTTCCCAATAAAGCATTAATCCTATTCTCGGTTTCCGTAATATCTTGTTTAATATTAAACTCTTCGCTTTCTGATTTTAATAATTCTGCTTCAAATTTCTTCACCGCTAATTCAGTTTCACGCGCTGCTTCCTTTTGAATTTTAACTACACGAAGTGATTCTTTCTGTAACTCAATATTTCGATGAATTAACTCCAATTGACTATCTAAAGACAATAATTCATAATAAGACGATGCGATCTCTGAAATTAAATTTGTCAAAACAAAATTCTTTCCTTCTACCGTTGATAAATATCGCGCAATCGAAGCATCTTTCGAATTACGTAATTTTTTCCAAATATCAACTTCCCAATCAGCGCTCAATCCAATCGCATAATCCATCAAAGGATCAGGCATTTCTTTCCCGGGTTTTATCTCAGTCGAAGCATCACCAGCACCTTGACTTGTATAACGACCAACTTTCTCAACTCCAATTCCTGCATTTGCTGAAACATTTGGCGATAATTTTCCGTTTTTGTACAACACTTCATTTTTAGAAATCTCAATTTCTTGAAGTGTAATCATCAATTCTTGGTTATTTTTTAACGCTTCTTCAATCAAAACGACCAAATTTGGATCAGTAAAAAATTGTTTCCAAGGCGCCAACCCAGAACTTGGTGCATCATCATTTTGCACATTTTGATAAGCTTCTGGAATTTTTGGTGCTTGATGATTTTCAATCTCTTTGCTTACCGCAGGAGCTTTACAGCTCCAAATCATTGTTCCAAAAAGACTTATTGCAATTATATTTTTTAAACTATTTTTATTCATCTTCCGTGATTTCTTCTGTTAAAGGATTTTCATCTTCATATTTCACCAATTGCATTTTATCCGCCAAAGCGCCAAACGCAACATATAAACCGGGTACAATAAACAACCCGAAAATAGTTCCGAACAACATTCCGCCTGCAGCAGCAGTACCAATTGTTCTATTTCCTACTGCTCCCGGACCAGAAGCAATAACCAACGGAATAAGACCTGCAATAAACGCAAATGATGTCATCAAAATTGGACGGAAACGAACACCCGCACCTTCAATCGCTGATTTTACAATTGATAAACCTTCGTTATGTTTTTGTACTGCAAACTCAATAATCAACACCGCATTTTTACCGAGAAGTCCAATCAACATCACCATTGCAACTTGTGCATAAATATTATTTTCTAATCCTAATAATTTCAAGAAGAAAAATGCTCCGAAAATCCCTGTTGGTAGTGAAATGATAACTGGTAAAGGCAAAATAAAACTTTCGTATTGTGCTGCTAAAATCATGTAAACGAAAATTAAACAAATGGCGAAAATAATCACTGCTTCATTTCCACGAGAAACCTCATCTTTCGATATTCCTGCCCAATCAATTCCAAAACCACGAGGCAAAGTATTCTTAGCTACTTCATTAATCGCTGCAATCGCTTGTCCACTACTATAACCAGAAGCTGGCGTACCACTAATTTCTGCTGCATTATACATATTGTGACGCGTAATTTCTGATAAACCATATACTTTTTCAATTTTCATGAAAGCTGAATATGGAACCATTTCACCTTGATCATTTTTCACATACAATTTCAATAAATCTTCCGGTAGCGCACGATATTCTGGCGAAGCTTGTACCATCACTTTATAAGGTCGGTCAAATTTGATGAAACTTGTTTCGTAATTAGAACCAACTAATGTTGATAAATTATCCATCGCATTTTCGATCGAAACTCCTTTTTGTTCGGCAATATCATTATCAATTTTCAAGACATATTGAGGAAAGGAAGCACTATAAAATGTGAATACAGAGCTCAATTCTGGACGACGAGTTAATTCTTTTATAAAATCACGGCTCACTTCTTCCATTTTATGATAATCTCCACTACCCGCTTTATCCAATAATCTCAACTCGAAACCTCCTGCAGCTCCATATCCAGGAACAGATGGTGGTTGAAAATATTCGATATTCGCACCATTAATATTTCCAGCTTTTTCTTCTAATTCTTTGATGATTTCTTCCGCAGACTTAGAACGTTCGTCCCAACTTTTCAAGTTAATTAAACAAGTTCCAGAGTTTGCTCCTGTACCTTCTGTCAAAATCTCATAACCAGCCAAAGATGAAACTGATGAAACGCCATCAATTCCTTCCGCTATTTTTTGTAATTTTTGAGAAACTTCATTCGTTCTTTCTAACGTAGAACCTGGAGGTGTTTGAATAATTGCATAAAACATTCCTTGGTCTTCGTTTGGAATAAATCCAGAAGGCAAACTATTATTCAAAAAGAAAACTCCAGCGCAAAATGCAAGTAAAATTCCGAATGTAACAGTTCGTTTGTTAACTGTTTTGGTTAAAACTTTTTCGTATTTAAAAGAACCTTTGTTGAACAAATTATTAAACTTCAACAAAAATTTATTTAGCATCGTTTTCTTTCTTGGTTGATTATGATTATTTTTCAAAATCATTGCACACAAAGCTGGTGTAAGCGTTAAGGCAACAATTCCTGATAAAATAATTGATGTTGCCATCGTAATCGAAAATTGACGATAAAAAATTCCAACTGGACCAGACATAAACGCAACTGGAATAAAAACAGCTGCCATTACAAATGTGATTGCTATAATTGCTCCACTAATTTCGCGCATCGCTTCTTCCGTCGCTCGTAAAGGCGAGAGATTTTTCTCTTCCATCTTGGCGTGGACAGCCTCTATCACCACAATCGCATCATCGACGACAACTCCAATCGCCATAACTAAGGCAAATAATGAAATCAAGTTTAATGTAATTCCAAAGAAACTCATTAACGCAAAAGTTCCGACCAAAGAAACAGGAACCGCCAACGCAGGAATCAATGTAGAACGCCAGTCACCTAAGAATAAAAACACAACAATCCCAACTAAAACGAAAGCTTCAAAAAGTGTATGTACCACTTTTTCCATTGAAGCATCTAAGAATTTCGAAACGTCATATGAAATCTCGTAATCCATTCCTTTTGGTAAATTATTCTCTTTAAGATCAGCCATTAATGCTTTGATATTTTTAATCACTTCACTCGCATTACTTCCGTACGATTGTTTTATCACAATTGCGGCAGAAGGTTTTCCGTTCAATGTTGAGTAAATATCATACATCGAACTTCCGAATTCTATATCAGCAACATCTTTTAAACGTAAGATTTCTCCATCAGGATTTGCTCTTAAAATGATGTTTCCATATTGTTCTTTTGTGTTATATCGACCTGAATATTTTAATACATATTCAAAAGCTTCTGAACGTTTTCCAGAACTTTCCCCTGTTTTCCCTGGCGAAGCTTCAATACTTTGTTCATCCAACGCTTTCATCACATCATCCGCAGAAATATTATAGGCTTGCATTCTATCTGGTTTTAACCAAACACGCATTGCATATTCTCGGTTTCCTAAAATATCTGCATCTCCAACTCCATTAATACGTTTCAACTCAGATAAAATATTGATATCTGCATAATTATATAAAAATTGTTGGTCAGCTTTTGGATCGTTACTGTACAAGTTAATGTACATCAACATGTTTGATTCTTCGCGTGTAATTTTCACTCCTTCGCGAACTACTAAAGGCGGAAGTTTATTGACAACCGAAGAAACACGGTTTTGCACATTTACAGCTGCAATATTGGGATCAGTTCCTAAATCAAATATCACTTGAATAGACGCTTCACCGTCATTCCCAGCATCAGATGTAATATATTTCATTCCTGGAACACCATTTAGCGCACGTTCTAATGGAATTACCACCGATTTGATTAATAATTCATTATTTGCACCCGGATATTCCGCTGTAATATTCACCTTTGGTGGCGAAATTGAAGGGAACTGCGTTACGGGTAATTTGACTAATGATAGAATTCCTAAGAAAACTATAATCAACGAAATGACAATCGATAGAACGGGTCTTCGAATAAATTTATCAAACATAACTTTGAATTTTTTAGATTAGTTTGATTTTAATTTCAACGATGAAAGAACTTTTCTTGGTGCAATAAATTTCGTTTTGATTTTATCATCATCTTTCACTTTCTGAACACCCTCTAACAAAATATTATCTTTCTCCGAAAGTCCGCTTTCTACCACATAAACATCAGGCATTTCTAGACCAATCGTGATATTTCTCGATTTGACAACACCATTTTTATCTACTACAAAAACATAGGTTTTATCTTGAATTTCGTAGGTTGCTTTTTGTGGAATTAATAAAGCATCATGTAACGGAACTGTCATTTTTACTTTCCCTGTTTCACCATTTCTTAACAGATGATTTGGATTTGCAAAACGTGCACGAAACGCAATATTTCCTGTTTCGTTGTTAAATTCTCCTTCTATCGTTTCTACCAAACCTTTTTCTGGTAAAGGTTTATTATTCGCCATAATCAACGAAACTTGTTTATTCGCTCTATCTTGAATATTTGTTTGATAATCTAAATATTCAGGTTCAGAAACGTTGAAATAAGCAAACATTGATGAGTTATCAGATAAATTTGTTAATAACATTCCTTCGTCAATCAAGCTTCCCAATTTCATAGGAATTCTATCAATAACACCAGAAAATGGTGCACGAATATCTGTAAATGATAAATGTAATTGAGCCAATTGCATTTCTGCTTTCGATTTTTCTAATCGTGCTTGCGCAATGGCTTTTTCGTTCTTAGAAACGACATTATTATCAGCCAAAGTTGCTGAATTTTGTAATTCAATTTGTGCCTCTTTTACCTCAGCTTTCGATTTTAAATATTCGGCTTGATACATCGAAGGCATAATGCGAAACAACAATTGACCAGCTTGTACATGTTGACCTTCATCCACAAAAACTTTTTGCAAATAACCTTTTTCTTGCGCACGAATTTCGATGTTTCGTACCGATTGAATTTGGGCTACATAATCCTTATCTACAATCGTATCCATTTTGATTGGCGTTGTGATTGGATAATCTTTCACTTCTTCTTTTTCCTGTTTTTTTGATGAACAACTTGTTGTCAACAATACAGTACTTAGAGCTACAAATAATGCGACTCTTTTCATAATTCTTCTAACTATTAAATGTAAAATTTGATGAAATGGATTTCTTGGCAGAAGTAGTTTTACCAAAAAATATTACATACAAAAATTGGTTAACATTCAGCTATTCATGAACTGAACACTAATTTTTGGTGTAATTTTAAAAATTTAAGAAATCAATCAAATTCTGATTGTACGTAACAAAATGTACTTACAACTCGAAAATTTGATGGTTTTATTGTAGAAGATGTGCTTCTTTCTTAAACCTTGAATCATAAAGTTTAAAACCAGAACAACACTTAATAGTTTGATACAAGTTTCTAAATCGATTTTGTTTGATGTCTGAAAATCATCATCAATCGTTTCGATACTTGGATTAAATTCTTGAAATTGATTTGAATTTGAAGTTTTAGAAAATTTAGTTTCAACAATTTTACTTGCGTGATAAATATGTGTATTATCGTTAACAACTGTCTGCGAAGTTAAATTTCCTTGAAAATGTTGAGTACCCGCAAACACTTTAGTTTCCGCAAAAAATAGCAGAAATAAAGCAGACAGCAAGTATGTGATAAACATTTTCATAATTCTGTTCAAATGTAAGACTTGAAATAATACAATAATCTATATTAACATTTTTTAACTATAAAATTTTATTGATTTAATAAAAAACTCAATTACAAATACTTAACACAACGATAATAACTGTTTCAAAACTCGAATATTTTGTTGAAATTTGCACCCAACAAACAAAAGTTTATGGCGAAAGCAAAAACAGCAAAAGAGTCGTTAGCAGTAATGACAAACTTGGTTTTACCGAATGAAACCAACAACTTAGGAAACATGTTCGGAGGCGAATTATTGGCTTCTATGGACAGAATTTCTTCTATTTCTGCGAAAATGCATGGTGGAAGTTTTTTGGTTGTAACAGCAAGTGTCAATCACGTTGCGTTTAACATTCCGATTCCGATGGGAAGTACAGTGAAGTTAGAATCTAAAGTAACTCGCGCATTCAAATCATCGATGGAAGTGTATGTTGATGTCTATGTTTACGATTACGAAAATTGTGTTTATAACCAAACAAATAGCGGTATTTATACATTTGTAGCCGTTGATAATGATAATAAACCTGTTCAAGTCCCTGAATTAATTCCAGAATCTGAACAAGAAATCGAGCGTTATGAAGCTGCTTTGCGTCGTAAACAATTAAGTTTGATTTTGGCTGGCAGAATGAATCCTGCTGATGCACACGAATTAAAATCGTTGTTTATTACAGAATAAAATAAAAAAGTCGAAACAATGTTTCGACTTTTTTATTGATATAATTTTTTAACCTTTTCCAGCTAAACGATCCACCACATATTCTATTTGTGTTTTCCCGTGTGGTTTTGGTTTTCCTTCTGCATCTAAATTTACCATCGTAATTCGATCGACTGTAATAATGGTTTCATGCGTCATTTTGTTACGTACTTCGCATTGTAAAACCAATGAAGTTGTTCCAAATTTCACCACTTCAATTCCAATTTCTACAATATCACCTTCACGAGCCGAAGCCATAAAGTTGATTTCCGACATATATTTGGTCACAACATGCGAATTTTCTAATTGCACAATGCTATACAACGCCGCTTCTTCATCAATCCAAGCCAAAAGCTTTCCTCCAAAAAGTGTTTTGTTTGGGTTAAGATCTTCTGGTTTTACCCATTTACGAGTGTGAAATTTCATAGTTTTCTATTTTAAGTTCTTGCTTATTTTCTGTTGCCAAATGATTCGCATCCGAAATAAACTTGACTAAATTTACAGCATATTTTCCATCTAACAAAGATTCATTATGACGGATTAACGCGTCAGAAATTTCGGCAATGGCGTTAGGATGAAAATTCTTTTGTTCAGTAGAAATTTTGTTTGAACAACACACATTTTTTAAATCAGAATAAATCATTTGATTAAGATATTGATCTCCAATCTTTATTGTTCCTTTTTCAGCAATAAGCGTGATATTACTTTCGAAATTTTTATTGAAAACTGACGTTGTATAAATCATATGTCCGATTGCTCCATCGGCAGTAAAATCAACACAACCCGAATCATCAAATTCTGTCACTTCTTGATGCGTAAAATTGAAACTTTTTGAATTTGTACAAATTACCTCATCAAACCAAAAATTCATGATATCAACAAAATGCGAAAATTGAGTAAATAAAACACCTCCATCCATTTCTTGGTTTCCGTGCCATTCACGCAACTTGTAATAATTCTTGTTACGATTCCAATAGCAATTAATATTCACCATGAAAATTTTCCCTAATGAATTATTATCTATCAAATTCTTTACATATTGCACAACTGGAGAAAAACGAAGCTGCATCGACGTAAAAACTCTAAGTTTCTTTTCGTCAGCAACTTTCAGTATTTCAGTAATATCTTCTACAGTTAATGCAATTGGTTTTTCAATCAAAACATTTTTTCCCGCTTTTAAACAACGAATCGCATGTTCGCGGTGCAAACCATTTGGCGTAGCAATCACAACAACATCAGTTTCTTGATCTTCGTTCAGAAAACTTTCAAGTGTTGAATAACCTTTGAAAGGTAAATCTTCTGGTAAATTGAAATCAATCACCGAAATTAATTGCGCATTTTCCGTTTCTTCTATCGCTTGTTGATGTACACGTCCAATATGACCGTAGCCTAAAATGGAAAAATTCTTCATTGAATTTATTTAATAATTTTTTCTAATATCTTTTGTGTGATTAGATAAGTTGGTTTTACACCTGTTAATCCTAAACCTCCAGAAGCCAATGTACTTCCTGTTTCTAACGGATTATCAGAAGCGTAATAAGCATACATTACTTTAACATCTTTATCAATGTGATGTCTAATTTTTGACGCAACCTGAATCGCTTTTTGATAATGCGCACCTTCCATTTCTAATCCAATCGCTTGGAAAGACGAATTTTTGAAATACTCTAAAACGTCTTTATTTTGTAATGATGTTCCTAAAACCGAAATCATTGGTCCTTCGTAAACACCTAAACCTTGTCCTTCGAAATCTGCAGCGGTTAATTCGTTATCAAAAACATAATTATCTGTTGTTCCTTCGAAAACGTGTGCTGTCGCAATCATTATATCACCTTTTATTCCTTCAAGAATACCAGCTTTACCCATAATCGCAACAGATTTTACATTCATTTTGAATTTTACATCTCCTACTTTGTATGGTTTCAACAACTCATCCATCGCCTCAAATGCTTGCTCACCAAAGGCATAATCCATTACAATAATCACCTCATTGTTCTTATCTTTTGCATAAGAAAACGCAGAATTGGCAATGTTTACTTTAGATAAATCAATAATCTGAACATCGATATTTGTTCCTGATTGATCTTTGATGTAAACTAAACCATTTTGTTGAGTGTATTCATTTAACGAATCACGCAACATTTTGTTGTTTGCCGCACTCAAATCTTCGTAAATTTCTACACCATCATTTTTGTATTTTCTTTTTAATCCATCATAGGCATACAACATGTTAGACACACTATGCATATTAGCAGAAATAATGTGAATGTTTTTATCTTGAAGATTATTTTCGAATAATACACGTTTGATTTCATTCGCCCATTTTTCTCCAATCATATGATGACCAATCGATTCACGTAAAGTTGACGTAAATGTAATTTCACGTTTCTTTGTTCCGATACGATCTTGTTGGCTAGTATAGCCCATCCAATAAACTACACGGAAAAAATAATCTTTGTCGTCTGCTTTACTGAAATAATGATGAATTTCTTGTGTTTCTTCAAATGTTCTTCCTAAAATCGTCGATAAATGCATCAAAGCAACTTCGCGTTCTTTTCGAGAAATTTCAACTTCATTAAATGCAACATTTTCGATAAATTCCCACGCTCTACTTTTAGAAAGTGTTTCGTTACTAAATGCTCTATTTCTGATTTTATCCGCTTCGTTATATAAAAACGTTAAGTGCGTTAACACATCATAAATGTCAGAACGACCGCGAGAAATTTCGATATTCATCTGGTCATCATCAATTCTATAACAAAAACGACGACGTTTTGCAGGAATAATTGGTGTAAAAATAGAACGATCATAGCCTTCGTCAGATGTAAAAGACACATATGGCGTTTCTACAATTCCTTCTGGTAAACGATCTAAAACATACATTAATCCACTTAATTCTACTTTGTTTGGATCTGTCATTGATCCGTAGATTTCAGGATTAATTTCGAATAATAAATTTCTTAATATTTTTCCAGGTGCACCAGATGGACGGTACACTCCTCTATGAAATAAATGACGCATAGAGATATATAATCTTTCAATAGCGTCAGTAGATCTTCTTGCTCTTGTTATTGACATAATAATTTTTTTTTTACTTTTTTTGGTTGTTTAATTCTTGTTGAATGTCCATTAATTCATCGTACCATTCTTGTCCAAATTTTCGGACCAACGAATCTTTTGCAAATGTTGCAACATTCACTTTCAATTCTTTTCCTAAGGTACAAGCATCTGAGCAGATATCCCATACATCATAGTTCACAGAAGTGAAATTTGAATATTCCTTAACACGAACTGGATACAAATGACAAGAAATTGGTTTTTTATAATCGACCTTTCCGTCTTCGTATGCTTTTTCAATACCGCATTTTGAAAAACCATTTTCTTCGAAAACTAAATAGGCGCATTCGCGATTATTGACTAATGGAGTTACCCAATCACCGTCAGTATCCATTGTGTATTTACCTTCTTGCTCAATCACCGCAATTCCTTCGGGACGCAAATAAGGTTTTACATCTTCATAAATATCGTCTAATACAGTTAGTTCGTCATCATTCAAAGGCGCTCCTGCGTCACCTTCTACACAACAAATCCCTTTACATTTGTTAAGATTACAAACAAAATCTTCATTTAGTAGTTCTTCAGATACAAGGGTTTTTCCTATTTGGAACATGTTACATTAAATTTTGTAACATGCAAAGGTACGGAAAATTCCTCAGAAAAATGTAATTTTGTAAAAGAATAATGGATAATCTACTTTCAAAAATCAATCATCCTAAGGAACTTAGGACTTTTGAAGCGTCTCAATTAACTGCTTTAGCTCACGAGATGCGCGAGTTTATTTTGGATACTTTGAGTGTAAAACCAGGACATTTAGGTGCTAGTTTGGGTGTGATTGAATTAACGATTGCATTACATTATCACTACAATACACCTAAAGATTTGTTGATTTGGGATGTAGGTCATCAATGTTATCCACATAAAATTTTGACTGGTCGTCAACAAATTTTCGATTCTCTTCGTCAGAAAGATGGTATTTCTGGTTTTCCAACGCGTACAGAAAGTGAGTTTGATACATTTGGAACGGGACATTCTTCTACATCTATTTCAGCAATTGTTGGGATGGCAACAGCAGATAAAATCAATCAAATCAATAGAAAACATATTGCAATTATTGGTGACGCATCAATTACTTCTGGAATGAGTTTAGAAGCATTGAATCACCTTGGATCGACAGATTTGGATGTTTTAGTGATTTTGAATGATAATGATATCGGAATTGATCCTTCGGTTGGTGGTTTGAAAAAACATTTTAAATCATTAGAAAATCAATCCGAAAATATCTTTACCAATTTTGGTTTAAATTTCATCGGAACAATTGATGGGCACAACTTTGATGAATTACTGAATGCTTTCAATAAAGCTGATTCAATCAGAGGTCCAAAAGTTTTACACATCAAAACAACAAAAGGAAAAGGTTACGAACAAGCCGAAATCGATCAAGTAAAATGGCATGCTCCTGGTTTGTTCGATAAAGAAACGGGTGAAATAAAATCGAAGAAAAAAGAAAAATCGTATCAAGATGTTTTTGGAAAAACCATGCATCAATTACTTGAAAATAATTCACAAATTGTAGCCATAACGCCTGCTATGTTAACAGGAAGCAATTTAGTAAAATGTCATCAAGATTTCCCAAAACGAGTTTTTGATGTCGGAATTACAGAACAACATGCGGTAACGTTTGCAGCTGGTCTGGCGACGCAAAACACCATTCCGTATTGTATGATTTATTCGACATTTTTACAACGTGCCTACGACCAAGTGATACACGATGTAGCGTTACAGAATCTACCAGTTGTGTTTTGTATTGATCGTGCAGGATTCGTTGGTACAGATGGCGCAACGCATCATGGTTATTTTGATATAGCATATTTACGCGAAATTCCAAATATGATTGTGTCTTCGCCTCGAAACGAAAAAGATTTCAAAAATCTATTGTATACAGCACAGTTTACAACTCGTCCTTTTGCAATTCGTTATCCAAAAAATAATATCCAAACAAGTAATTCTAAAGTCGAAAAAATAGAAATCGGTAAATCTGAAATTATTTTTGAAGGAAATCAATTAGCAATTCTTTCGACTGGATTGATTAGTTCTCGAATCGAAGAAATTATCATCCAAAATCATCTTCAAGATAAAGTTGCTTTGATTGATTTTCCTTTTATCAAACCTTTAGATGAATCTCGTTTAAAAGCTATTTCGTTGAAATATTCTACCATACTAACTTTTGAAGATGGGATTAAAAAAGGAGGTTTTGGAAGTGGAATTTTAGAGTTTCTGAATTCAATACATTACAAAGGAAATATTACAATCAACGGTTATCCAGACGAATTTATCGAACACGCTTCGATTACCGAATTAGAAGAAATCGTTGGTTTGGATGATGAATCAATTTTGGAAATGATAAAAAGTTATTTGTAATGGAAAATGAGTATTTAGAAAAAGCTTTAGTTGGTTTTTTATTAGGTCTAGGAATGTTAATATTTATATCTCCTTTCTATTATCCATATTATAAAAATAAAAAATCGAAACCTAAATTTGGAATTGATTATGCAGTAAAAAGAGAAAATAAATTAGACCATTTAAAAGACGGTTTTAAAGTTTTAGCTTATAATCGATTAATAGGTGGAATTATAATAGGATTTTTCCTGATAATTTCTTCAATTGTCTATTTGGTTTTAGGAATTATTGAATATTTTTAAACTTAATAATTTTCGGTACGAGAGTTGTAATAGCTTTTTCTAATTTATAAACACAACAACAATGAAAAAAATAATCGGTTTATCTTTTATAGCAGTATTGTTAACATTGCAATCTTGCGGTACAACAAGCAACATGCAAGAATTCTACAAAAAATATGATAATCAATCTACTGTAATTCCTTTACCTTCTTTTGCGTTGAAATTAGCTGGAAAAGCTGGTGGAACAGATTTATTTAATTATTTAAAATCGGCTAAAGTTTTTGTTGTTTCAGATGCTGGACAAGGAAAGCAAAAAAGAATCATGAATGATTTGCAGTCATCTATGCGTGGTGAAAAATATGAGAACTTAGTAAAATTCAAAGCGAAAGACAGCCGTTTGAACATTTCATTACAAGAAGATGGCGGACGAGTTAAGAAAATGATTTTTGGAATTAACGGTTTACGAAATGTATTGGTTATCGATTCGAAATTAGATATTCCTAGAACAGATTTAGACAAAATTTTGGACAAAGTTTCGGCTGAAGATATTGCAGATTTAGCAGATATTTTGAAATAATATAGGAAGCCAGCTAATTTGCTGGCTTTTTCTTTTGAAATTACTTTGTAACTTTGTCGCATGAGTGGAAAATTATATTTGGTTCCGACGCCAATCGGAAATTTGGGAGATATGACATTTAGAGCGGTTGATGTGCTAAAAGAATCGGATGTGATTTTGGCAGAAGACACGCGAAATAGTGGTATTTTACTGAAACATTTCGAAATTTCTACTCCAATGCGTAGCTACCATATGCACAATGAGCATCAAGCAACTGAAGATATTATTCGTCAGCTAAAAGATGGTCAAATCATTTCGATTATTACTGATGCCGGAACTCCAGGTATTTCTGATCCAGGTTATTTATTAGCAAAAGAATGTGTAGCAAATAATATCGTAATCGAATGTTTACCAGGTGCAACCGCTTTTGTTCCTGCATTAGTTGTTTCTGGATTACCAAATAATGAATTTACTTTTGTTGGATTTTTACCTGTGAAAAAAGGTCGAAAATCGAAATTAGATTCATTAGTAGAAGAAAAGAAAACGATGATTTTCTACGAATCTCCACATAAAATTGGACGCACATTAAAAGATTTAGCCGAAGCTTTTGGAGCTGAACGCAAAGCAAGTTTATCACGCGAAATCTCGAAAAAATTTGAAGAAACTTTACGCGGAACATTAACTGAATTAGCCGAAATAGCTGAAAAAAGAAATTTAAAAGGTGAAATGGTTTTGGTTATAGAAGGACATCATTAATCGTTGAAGCGAATATCTTTGATATTCAATTGCCAAGTTCCTTTTCCTTGCCAATAATTCATTCCGATTGTGTAAACCATATCAAACGATTGTCCTTTCTCTAATTTTGGTCCAAATTTCCCTAATTTGAAACCAATTGCAGGAAACGTAATACGTGTATCTCGCTGATGTACGTACAAACGCGCGTGTTCTTTACCAACTAATCGGAAATCCGTTGCTAATAAATCCTTCGAAATAAAAACAGGATTCATATTATCTGGTCCAAAAGGCGCCATTCGCATCACCGATTCCAAGAAAGAACGTGTCATATCCTTAAAAGAAATCTCTTTATCGATCAAAATTGATGGCGTAAAATGTTTTCCATTCGACATTTCTTTCACTGTTTGATCAAATCTAATCTTGAATTCTTCAAAGTTTTCTTCTTTCATTGCCAAACCAGCAGCAGCCATATGTCCACCAAACTGTGTTAACAAATCTTTGTTTTTTTCGATTGCCGAATGTATGTCAAACTCTTGAATAGAGCGAGCCGAACATACAATTTCGCCTTCATTATTCTTCGTGCAAACAATGGTTGGTTTATAATACAAATCGACCAAACGAGAAGCAACAATTCCGATTACTCCTTTATTCCAAGAAGCATCGTAAACAATGGTCGAATATTTTTCTTTGGTATTAATTTGATCCAGTTGAAAAAGTGCATCATGTGTCATATCAAGATCCAAGGTTTTGCGTTCATTATTTAATGAATTTATATCATTCAAATATTTACGGCAATCCTCTTCATCTGTACTCAACATAAAACGAACCGCTTCCGAACCGTGTTTTATACGACCTGCAGCATTAATTTTTGGCGCAATAGAAAAAACAACATTCGAAATATTGACATTATTTTTAATATTAGTCGGAATTAATTGCTGAAAAGCTAAACGAGGTTCTGAATTTAATCGTTTCAAACCAGCAAAAGCCAATACACGATTTTCTCCTGTAATCGGAACAATATCAGCCGCAATACTTACTGCAACTAAATCTAAAAGAGATAAAAGATTTTCTTTCGGAAGATTAAATTTCTCGGTATAAGCTTGTACCAATTTAAACCCAACGCCACAACCGCTCAAATCTTTGTAAGGATAGCGACAACCTTTTTGTTTCGGATCTAAAACAGCGTACGCTTTTGGCACAGAACGATCTGGTAAATGGTGATCACAAATAATATAATCTATGCCTTTTGATTGTGCATATTTTATTTCTTCGTGTGCTTTAATCCCACAGTCTAAAGCAATAACAAGTGAAATATTATTTTGTACAGCGAATTCTATACTTTGTTGAGAGATTCCATAACCTTCATTATTTCGGTCTGGAATATAAAAAAAGACTTTCGAGTAGATAGAAGTCAGAAATTCGTAAAACAAAGTTACAGCTGTCGTTCCATCTACATCGTAGTCTCCAAATATTAAGATATTTTCTTCATCATCAATTGCATTTTTGATACGTGAAACCGCATCAGACATTCCTTTCATCAAAAAAGGATCATGCAATTCGTCTAAGGATGGATTAAAATACGATTTGGCTTGAGCAAAATTCGTAATTCCACGTTGGACTAATAAAATAGCAAGCACCTCAGATATGTTAAGCGATTCTCTTAAATCCTTAACAACTTCAGTATTGGGCTGTTCTTTTATTTCCCATCTTTTTTCCATCTCTTTAATTTACATATTTTTTAATTAGAGAGAAGGGTAAAGCGAATATTATTTTGATTTATTTGCTTCTTTCACGTATTTATCTAACGCCATTGTCATTGAAGGCGTTTGTGGTGTTGGCACCTCAATGTCTACACGTAATCCCATCTCTTTTGCTTGATCTACTGTCGATTTTCCGAAAACGGCAATTCTTGTATTTTCTTGCACGAAATCTGGGAAATTTTCAAATAATGATTTGATTCCTGAAGGTGTAAAGAATACTAAAATATCGTATTTTACATCAGACAAATCAGATAAATCACTCGATACAGTTCTAAACAAAGTTGCTTTTTGCCAAGTTAATCCTAAACTATCTAATAAAGTAGGAACATTTGGTTTTAAAACATCAGATGCTGGTAATAAGAAGTTTTCGTCTTTGTGCTTTTTAAATAAAGGCACCATATCCGCAAAAACTTTTTCTCCAATATAAATTTTACGTTTTCTGTAAACAATGTATTTCTGTAAATAGAATGCAATTGCTTCTGATTCGCAAAAATATTTCATAGAGTCAGGAACAGTAAAGCGCATTTCTTCTGCTAAACGAAAAAAATGATCAATAGCGTTTCTACTTGTAAAAATTACAGCAGTCACTTTGCTAAAGTCAATTTTTTGTTGTCTTACTTCTTTAGCGTCTATTCCGACAACTTGGATAAATGGTCTAAAATCAATTTTGATTTTATTTCTTTTTTCAATCTCGTAGTATGGCGAGTTTTCTGCCTGAGGCTTAGGTTGAGATACTAATATTGATTTAACTTTCATAGTAATTTTAGATTACTTTACCTACAATTAATAGTTTTGCTAATACCATTATAGGTAAAATTTCTAGGGTGCAAAGGTACAAAATATTATAATACCAAACTGATTTATTGTCACTTATTTGTTTTGCATATATATGATAAATTTCGAATATTCTATTCAAAAACAACAAAATAAAGCCAATCACCATCAAGTAATCTTTGTTAATTTGTGTGTAAAAAAACAAAAAACAAATAATAAGTAAGAGTAAAACATTTTTTGCATTAACAAAACTCGAACTTTTCATAAAATATGAAACAGAACTAGATTCGTAGAAAACACGATAAAAAATTACCTCAATCATCAACCTAAAGAGCATAATCAAACTGATTAAACCAAAGGTAATTCCGACACGTGAAAGATAATAAAACTTAAAATTTGGAATATGATTATACGTAATATCAAAATACGAAACCAACAACAAACTTATCAGTAAAACCGTCACACCATTGACAATAAAACTAAATAACGTCGTATTATCATCTGTAAAACTCATGTATTCGGTTTTATTATCTAGCGTTTTGAAATTTTTCGCAAACAAGTATTTTGCTGCACAAACCAATAACAAACACACCGTCAAAGCAATAAGAACAGTATCATTGCCAAGTGTATTTTTTCCTATCGAGATTAAATCGTTTGTTTTCATAATTTTTTCAAAAATACAAAAGACTAACAATCTTATAACTATCTTTATGCCCACAAAATAATATTTATGTCGGACAAATTAGTTATTATCCCGACCTATAACGAAAAAGAAAACATAGAAGCCATTATTCGTGCAGCTTTGGCTGTTGACGGAGCATTTGATGTGCTTATTGTTGACGACAGTTCTCCAGACGGAACGAATGATATTGTAAAACGTTTGATTCCTGAGTTTAATGGACGTTTGCATTTAGAAATTCGTACCACAAAAGATGGTTTAGGACGCGCTTATGTACATGGATTTAAGTGGGCTTTAGCAAATAAATACGAATATATTTTCGAAATGGATGCCGATTTTTCGCATAATCCAAATGATTTACCTCGCTTATACCAAGCTTTAGCAGATGGTGCCGATTTAGCTATTGGCTCACGCTATTCTAATGGTGTAAATGTTGTGAATTGGCCAATGAACAGAGTTTTATTGTCTTATTTTGCGTCGAAATATGTGAGCATCATCACGCGATTACCTGTTCATGATGCTACAGCAGGGTTTGTTGGTTATAGAGCAAACGTGTTGAAGTCTCTGGATTTGGATAAAATACAATTCAAAGGGTATGGATTTCAGATTGAAATGAAGTACAAAACTTGGATTAAAAAATTTACACTAAAAGAAGTTCCAATTATATTTACAGACAGAACTTTAGGCGAATCAAAAATTAGTTCTGATATTATTGGAGAAGCCGTTTTTGGTGTAATTTCGTTACGATTAAGAAAAATATTTGGCAAATTATGAAAAACTTGATCTTTTTATCACTGATTTTTTTGAGTATTTTTAGTTGCGCACCAAAAAATTACGACAAACCAAAAGATCTCATCGGTAAATCTGAAATGATTGATATTCTTACTGATTTATATATTAGTCAACAAGGATTGCAGATGTTTCCTATTCAAAATCAAGATCAAAGTATCGATTTAGCAAAAGATGCGGTAGATATTATGAAAAATTATGATATCACATTTCATCAATTTTCTGAGAGTTACAAATATTATATGATGCAACCTGAAAAATTCAAAGAAATGCTGAATGATGTGAAAATAAATCTTGAAGATAAATTATCTGACGAAGAAAAAGAGCGTCAAAAAAATCAAAAGAATAGCTTAAATAATACCATAAAAGCAGAAAAATAACAAAAACCCTCAAGTGAATCACTTGAGTTTTTTTTTGTTTACTATATTTTAGTATACATAATTTTTTTTTAAATAAAATCGAGGCTTTCCAAATGGAAAACCTCTAAAAATGTTATATTTCTCTATGAGGAGAAGATATATATAAAAAATGTTATCACGATGGATTCTGTTCACACAACGGATTCGAATTGATTTCAGCGACAGGAATTATCCATTGCCATTTTAAATCTGTTGGCTCTATTGTATAAACGTTGTTAATAACAGTTGCATTGTGATTTGCTCCTGTACGATCTAATTTTTGACCTAATCGTTTTAAATCGAAGAATCTAAATCCTTCTCCCCATAATTCGATTCGTCTATTCAGTAAAATCTGTTGATAATATGCATCCCCAGAAGTTGTAAATCCTGTGAAAGATGTATCCCTTGCTTTTTCTAAAGTTGTTAATACTGCTTTAGATTCTGTTTCTTTTCCTAATTTATATAACGCTTCTGCTTCTATCAAATACATTTCTGCCACACGCATAAACGGTACATCTCCTAAAGAACTTGATGTACTTTGTGCTAAAAATTTTTGAGATGTATATGCAAATAGTGAATAGTTAGACGGTAAATCTAAACTTGTATGCTTTCCTGTCGGATCCACAACTTGCGTACGAACATCTGTTGTTGGAAAAGCATTGTACAAATTGGTATTCATCACTTTTGGAGCAGTACGAATTTGAGATGAATTGTAATTTCGAGACATATAAGCATGGAAATTTCCGAAATAGTCGGATTGATCTTCTTGAATTGTTACGCCCCACATCCATTCTGGATTTGAATAATCATTAAACCCAGCTTTGTATTGCGTTTGTGACATTAACGAAAATTGTGATTTTACCTCGTTAGCATATTCAGCAGCTTTTGCATAATCTTGCTGAACCAAAGCAACTCTTGCCATAATACCTTTTACATTTTCGATCGAAAAATGTGAAGCATTAGACGCTTTTTTTCCTGTTAAATAAGTTTCTGCTTTGGCTAAATCATTCCAAATTTCAGTATAAACTTCTTGTACAGTTGCACGCGTTTTTGGATCAACATCTTTTGGATCATCTCTTAAAACAACTCCTAAATCAGAATTTGCGGCACCTGCTACATATCTTTTACCATACAACTGAACTAATTGAAAATATCCAAATGCACGGTAAGCATAGGCTTCTCCAATAGCTTGATCTTTTATATCCTGATCTCCCGATGCATCATCTCCGTATGTAATAATGTTATTAGCATTTTTGATCATTTCGTACCAAAATGTCCAAGGATAAGATGAAGTTGTAGAAGAATTGTTGCTTTGAGAAATCCATCTTAATTCACTTACAAACCAGCCATTTCCAGTAGAAGGAAATACAACATCTTCTCCCATTACATCTGTAATAATCAGTTGTGCTGTATAACCATTATTACCTTGAGATTCATTTTGTCTAACATACATATTTCTATGCATTCCATTTATTGCAGCCATTAAGTTATCTGCTGTAGAATAAATTGTTTGATCACTTACTGAGGATGTCGGAACAACATCTAAATAATCATCATTACATGATGATAACGAAAATGATGATAATCCAATAACTACTAGTAATAATTTTATCTTTTTCATTGTAAATTCATTTTTTTAGAAAGAAACATTTAGTCCTAAACTTACTGTTCGAGACGGAGTGTAACGATAAGTTGTTGTACCGTTGAATGACTGCGCTGGTTCTAAACCTTGTCTTGCGGTCCAAGAATATAAATTCTCACCAGAAACATAAACTCTCAAATTGCTTAAACCAATTCCTTCAATTGCTCGTTTATCGAAATTGTAACCTAATTGTACTGTTTTGATTGTTAAATAATCTGAACTAACCAACCATCTTGACGAAGCAGCAGAAGCATTTGTTGTATTCGCAGTACTCATAATTGGCACATTTGTAACATCTCCTGGACTTTTCCAAGCTGATAACATATCTGTACTAATTGCTTGTCCTTGTGGATAAGAACTCATTAATAACGCATAATTACTATCATATGTTTTTCCTCCTAATTGATAATTCAACATAATTGAAGCATCAAAATTTCCAACTCTGAAATTATTTGTAATACTACCATAAACATCTGGTAATGATGATCCTGAATAATCATACAATGCATTCGCATAATTAGTAGTTACTTTAGTTCCGTTAACTGTACGTGTATTAGAATCGTCTGCTTTTGTTGGATCTTGAACATACAAAGCTGCTCCATCCGAAGAGTCTACACCATACCATTGACGCAACCAGAAATCATACAAAGAATGACCTTCTGCAATACGTTTTGTTCCATTGATAATTGCATCATCTTTTCCATTAGCCATTTTCAACATTTCGTTTTCGTTATGAGCAGCAATCAGACCTAAATCCCATGAGAATTTATCATTTCTAACAATCCCAAAGTTTAATGAAAGCTCGATTCCTTGATTTCTCATTTTACCAATATTTTGATAAATAGAATTTCCTGGAACTCCAGCAGAATTTGGCACAGGAACAGCGAAAATCATATCTTTTACATCTTGTAAATAATATTCTAATGATCCTGAAATTCTATTTCTGAACAATGCAAAATCTAATCCTACATCAAACGAATTTTTAGATTCCCATGTTAAGTTAGAATTACCAACTTGACCAAGTAAGACTCCCGATTCTGTCCCATTGTTATATCCCAAAGAATATAAATCTAAATCGACCTCATAACCTGGTTCTTCGCCAATTCCGCCATCATTCCCAACTTGTCCATAAGAAGCACGTAATTTTAATTCATTAATAACTGATGAATCTTTTAAGAAATCTTCTTTGTGGATATTCCATCCACCACCTACAGACCAGAAAATACCTTGATTATTTTCATCCGAAAAACGAGATGACTTATCTAAACGAGCAGAAGCAGACAACAAATATTTGCTTGCATAATCATAGTTAACGCGTGCAAAATATCCTTCTTTTCTAATGATGTAATTGTACCCCGTTGCACTTGTTGTATTCAAGAAATTGACTAGTTCATAAATACCAGAAACAGTTTCTCCAGTTTTACGAATATTAGAATAATCAGTTTTTCTCTCAAAACTTTCGTGACCTAAGATTGCATCGAAGTTGTGTAAACCGAATGATTTTCTATAATTTAAGATTTGATTGAATGTTGTACCTGTATACTTATATTCCGTAATTTCTAAAGCAGCAGTACCAGACGCATCTCCAATTTCTTTATTACCATATTCTTTGTATTTGTAATTTCTTACATCATATGATAAGTTTGAAGTAAATGTTAAACCTTTTGCAAGTTTAATCTCTGCATTAAATCTTGAATTAATAGAATTAGAATCTTGATATTGATTATTCAACAAAGTTTCTTGCAACACATTTCGTCCAGAACTTGCACTAGAACCTCTACCACGAGATTCGTTTCCATCATAAACAGGATTTCCTTCTGTATCATAAACACGTTGTCCATTTGCATCATACAAATAAGGCGAATAAATTGGCCCCATTGCTCGTGTAAAATAAAATGGATTGATATAAGAAGAACCTCCACTAGAATCAGCTTGATTCGATTTAATTAAACTTCCTGATAAATTAGTTCCTAATTTTAACCAATCTGTAACTTGAGAATCTACATTTACACGTGCATTATAACGTTCGAAATCAGATTTTATCACATAACCAGATTCTTTATTATAACCAAAACCTGCAAAATATGTTGTCTTCTCATCACCACCCGAATAATCTATATCATACTTTTGAAAAGACCCTACACGAGAGATATAATCTTGCCAATCAAAATCATTGTATAAAGCATCAGATGAAGTTAAAACTCCATCTACAACAACTTGATTATCGGCAACTCCGTAAATATTATTTTTAAGATTATTTGTAATTAAATTCGTTGAAGCATAAGCATTCGCTTGTGCTAATGTTGCAGAAGAATTTGAAGCTAAATAGCCATTTCGCATAGATTCCCAAGTAGCAACATAATAATCTCCAGCTCCAACTCTCGAATATTCTGGTATAGCTCTCGTTACAACTCCTGTATTTGAAGATAATCTAAAAGATCCTTTACCTTTTTTACCTTTTTTTGTTGTCACCATAACAACTCCATTTGCAGCTGATGCTCCATATAAAGAAGTTGAAGCAGCATCTTTTAAAACGGTCAATGATTCGATATCATTTGGATTCAAATCTTGTAAACTTCCTGTGTAGATAACCCCGTCTACAACATACAATGGCGAACTAGATAAGTTATAAGAACCTACTCCTCGAACTTGCACTTCCAATCCAGAACCAGGCTGACCAGAACCAGTTGAAACTTGTACGCCAGCTACAGCACCATCTAAAGCTTTTGCCACATTAGATAAAGGTCTGTTTTCTATATCTTCAGCTTTTATAGTTCCCACAGAACCAACTACAGTTTCCTTTTTCTGTACACCAAAAGCGGTTACAACCGTTTCTGCAAGATCTACAGTAGTATTAGACTGTAATTTAATAACACCTAAATGATTGCTCGAAACAACATAATCTTTTCCATTAATGATTAAAATATCACCAATTTTAGCATCAATATCAAATTCTCCATTTTCATCTGTGTAAGCTACTTTGTCTGAACCTTTGATTCTAATTTGCACATCTGCTTCTGGAAAACCATTGCCATCATTTATAATTCCTTTCGTTTGCCCATACGAAAATGCAGCAAAACCAAGAAAAGCGAATAAGCTTAATGAAGTTAATTTTTTTCTCATGTTTAATATAAATTGATGCTACAATGATATTTGACATCTTTAACTTCGAGATTATTTTAACTTTCATTCAATTTTAATTAGAATTTACTTAACATAAATAATGAATGATTTTGTTTATTATTTAATGGAATAATTAAGTAAAATTTTAAACATGACGTTTTAACTATTTTTAACATAATAATTGTACTAAAACGCACAACCTGATTTTCAGAAGATGAAAAAAATTGTAAAAAATAAATTTTTATGCTTCTTACAAAATGACTTAATATAAAAATCAAACAGACTTCAAAACAACTAAAATCATCCTTATATATAATATTGTTGTTTTCACAATATTGCATAAGATAATAACTATCAAAAGCAGTTAATAGTTGATAGATTTAAAAGCTTTTCGATACCTATTGTGAGGTTTTTTTGTGGAAAAATAAATGGACGAAAATAAAAAAAGCACTAATCAAATTGATTAGTGCTTTTTGAGGTTCCTAGCGGATTCGAACCGCTGTGGACGGTTTTGCAGACCGCTACCTAGCCTCTCGGTCAAGGAACCATTCCCGTTGTTTTGGATTGCAAATATAGCAATAATTTCAGAAAAAAAAAGTTTAATACGATTTTTCTAAAATAACACTCACTTTTTCTACATGCCCACCAATAGGAGGATTCAGCTTAGATAATTTTACTTTTGCATACGTGACATTCGTAAGTTCTTGACCTATACGATCTAAGACTCTTTTACAAACATGTTCCAAAAGTTTTGAACGAATACCTACTTCTTCCTTCACAATTTTATTTAACGAAACATAATCCAAAGCATCTATCAATTCATCCGATTCTGTTGCTTTCGTAAAGTCTGCATGCGCTTCCAAATCAACCAAATAATCAGAACCAATACGTGCTTCTTCATCTAAACATCCGTGATTCGAATATATTTTTATATTTTCTAAAATAATTATTCCCATAGTTCAAAGATAAAAAAAGACTTGCGTATTTCTACACAAGTCTTGTATTGTTTAATTTTTTTAAACCTTATTATTTTGCAGATGCATATCTTTCCGCAACTTTATCCCAGTTAATTACAGAGAAGAAAGCCTCAATATAATCAGGACGACGGTTTTGGTAGTTTAAGTAATAAGCATGTTCCCAAACATCTAATCCTAAAACTGGAAATCCTTGTACATCAGCAACCGGCATCAAAGTAGAATCTTGATTTGGAGTTGATGTAACAACTAATTTTCCATCTTTTACGATTAACCAAGCCCATCCAGAACCAAAGCGTGTTGCAGCAGCTTTAGAAAACTCATCTTTGAAAGCTTCAAAAGATCCAAAAGCAGCGTTAATTGCATCAGCAACTTCTGCAGTTGGTTGATTAGCACCACCTGGAGTTAAAATTTCCCAGAATAAATTGTGATTATAGAAACCTCCACCATTGTTACGAACAGCAGGTTTGTCAGTTCCTTTTGCTAAAATTTCTTCGATTGTAGCGTTTGCTAAATCAGTTCCTTCAATAGCAGCATTCAAATTATTTGTGTACGCAGCATGGTGTTTATCATGGTGAATTTCCATTGTTTTTGCGTCAATATGAGGTTCTAATGCATCAAATGCATAAGGTAATTTTGCTAATTCAAAAGCCATAATATTTATTTTTTAGATTTAATTTTCTTGTATAAAGATACACAATAACTCAACAAATATGATTCCGAAATGATAGAATTTTAACATTATTTAATAGTAAAAGCTTATTTTAGTAAAAGATTCTAAATTTTTGAAATGAAAATACTTTGGAAAATAATAAAATGGTTCATCGTAATCATTTGTGTATTAATCCTAATTCTTTATGCAACAGGGAATGACTACATTTTTCGTGGCGTAAAATTAACCTATATGAAAGGTGAAAGCACTGCAAATATCAACGATTACAAAGATTTTGATAACAATGTAATTTTGGCAGATGCACCGCGAGTTTGGCATCAACATTTAGATTATAATCAATTTCCGTTGTCAGCTAATTTCGAAAAGGAGATGAACGATTTCGGAACTGCTGGGTTAGTTATTATAAAAGATAATCAAATTTTGAGCGAATATTATTTCAATGGATATGCGCAAAATGATATTACCAATTCTTTTTCGATGGCGAAAACATTCACGACAATGATGTTAGGAAAAGCGATTGAACAAGGTTATATCAAAGGTTTAGATCAAAAAATAACAGATTTTATTCCCGAATTTAAAAACGATAAATTTGGAGCTGAATGCACCGTTGGTGATTTATCTGCGATGACTTCTGGTTATGATTGGGACGAAGATTATTATTTTCCTCTAAATCCTACTGCAAAAGCATATTATGGCGATGATATAGTTAAACAAATGTTAGCTCGAAAATTTGTTTCTCAACCTGGTGGACATTTCAAATATCAATCGAGTGACACGCAATTATTAGGAATTGTGATTGAACGCGCGTTAAAAAATAAATCGTTATCACAATATTTTCAAGAAGAATTTTGGCAACCAATGGGTATGGAATTAGATGCACAATGGTCGAAAGATAATCCGAAAGGAATGGAGAAAACCTATTGTTGCTTCAATGCAACAGCGCGAGATTTTGCCAAACTTGGACAATTATTATTGAATGATGGAAATTGGTACGGAAAACAAATTTTAGATTCAGTATTTGTTCAGAAAATGGTTTTACCAAACAAAAAAGCATTCGGACCAAATGAGTCACAAATTTATGGTTATTCAGTTTGGATGGATTACAATTACAAAACGCCTTTTTATGCAATGTTAGGACATTTGGGACAACGTATCATTGTAATTCCTTCAGAAAAATTAGTTATTGTTCGAACTGGAAAAACGCATAATGATCAACCAAACAATCATCCAATTGCAGATGGCGATGTTTACCGATTGGTAGACGAAGCAATGAGAATTAATCAAAAAGTGAAAGAAAATGATCCAACGAATTCCTTACAGTAAAATATTATTTTTAGATATCGAAACGGTTCCACAAACCGATGATTGGAATCTTTTGTCTGAAAGAACACAAGCTCTTTGGGAAAAGAAAACAGCTTATCAACGCAATAATAATGAAATTTCTCCTGAAGAATTTTACCACGAACGTGCTGGAATTATGGCTGAATTTGGAAAAATTGTATGCATTTCAGTCGGAATTGTAGTTAAAGATTCTTTTATTCATATCAAAAGTTTTTATGGTCACGACGAAAAGAAATTGTTAGAAGATTTTAATTCAATGTTGATTGAAAATTTTTTCAAGCCTGATCATATTTTATGTGCACACAACGGAAAAGAGTTTGATTTTCCGTATATAGCTCGCCGAATGATGATTAATCAAATTGAAATTCCAGCTATTTTGCAATTATTTGGTAAAAAGCCATGGGAAGTTCAGCATTTGGATACAATGGAATTATGGAAATTTGGCGATTACAAGAACTTTACATCGTTAGATTTATTGGCAAATGTTTTCGAAATTCCAACACCAAAAGATGATATCGATGGTTCACAAGTTGCACGAGTTTATTACGATGAAAACAATGTAGAACGCATCAAAGATTATTGTGAAAAAGATGTTGTAACCTTGATTAATGTTTTCCGAAAAATGCGCTACGATCAACCTTTACAACGAAAAGAAGATTTATAAAAACGAAAAAATCCGCTAATGAGCGGATTTTTTATTCTATATTTTTTAATGATTAATTTTCATCATCTTCTGCTGAATCTGGTTCATCGCGAAAGTTTTCAATCAATTCATCTTTCACTTTCAATTGAACTTGCTCAACAGAATTTCGGTACATTTTGATAATTGTTCCTGTATATTCTTCCAAATCAATCAAATCTCCTTCTGTTAATTCTTTATCAGGATAACATTCAGAAATCAATCCAGCCAACGTATCATAATGTTCACTTTCTTCGAATCTAAACGGTACTAAACGATTAATATCGCTTATCGCGTTGTGTGCATTTATATTATAAACACCTTCAGAAACACGAGAAACTATCGGATCTTCGTTATCATATTCGTCTTGAATTTCTCCAACCAACTCCTCCAAAATATCTTCCATCGAAACAATTCCTGCAACTTCACCAACTTCATTTGTTACAATTGCAATTTGCATATGTTTTTTCTGAAATTGTTTCATTACATTCTTAATCAATGCATTTTCTGAGATAAAAATTGGCTCTCGCAACAATCCTTCAATTTCAGTTTGATTTGGATTTTCCAATAATTGCTTGATTAAATCCTTAGCGTAAATGATACCTTTTATATTATCAAATTCTTCTTCGTAAACAGGATAACGCGAATAACCTTCATTAATCGCATAATCTAACGCATCTTTTACAGAAGTATTAATATTAATTGCAGAAACATTTTTACGTAATGTTTGAATATTCATCACTCGACGATCATCAAACTCAAACACATTTTGAATTAAATTACGCTCAGATTCTTCAATTGCTCCACCTTCAGAACTTTCTGTAATAATCATTTTCAACTCTTCTTCTGTGTGAATTTCACCTCCATGAATAGGATGAATTCCAATCGCACGAAGAATTACATTTGCCAAACCATTCATTAAAACAATAAGAGGTTTGAAAACAAAATAAAATGCACGAAGAGGCCAAGCTACTGTAAAAGTAGTTTTTGTTGGATACTGAATCGCAATAGATTTCGGCGCTAACTCACCAAAAACAATGTGCAAAATAGTAATGATAACGAAAGCTGCTGGGAATGCAACATTATGCGCAATCGCTGTCCAAGAAGGAGAAGTTAAACCAACTACTTCAAAAAGTTTTACGATTACAGGTGTTAAAGAGCTTTCTCCAACCCAACCAAGACCAAGCGAAGCTAATGTAATACCTAATTGTGTTGCGGCAAGATAAGAATCTAAATGATTAACGATTCGTTTTGCAGCATTTGAAGTTCTTTCGTTAATATCTTGATTAACTTCAATTTGTGACGAACGTACTTTTACAATTGCAAACTCGGCTGCAACGAAAAAACCATTTAATAAAACAAGGAAAATTGTAAGCAAAAGTTTTGCTACAGAAATTTCATCGGCGACATTGTGATTAGCGACTAAAAACAATGTCGAAATCTGGGAGTATGTATCCATTCTTCGAATTTAAAAAACTGACTTGTTATAAGTTTTTATAAGCCAGTAAATCAATACATCTAAATTAATAAAAAAAAATAAAAATCACAACGTTTTGATTCGTAGCAAAATTACAAAATTTATAAATACAAAATCTTAGAAATTATTGATTCGAGAAAATGATTAAAAAATCACTAAATTTCCACTTCATTTATCAAGCAACAATTTGCCATGCAAAAGCAAGATTTACATTATATTATCGAGATCAAAAAATTATCGATTTCTTTTGGAGATAAACAAGTTTTGAATAACATCAATTTCAAAGTAGAACAAGGTGATACATTAGGAATTGTTGGAGAATCCGGCTCTGGAAAGTCATTAACTTCATTGGCAATTATGGGTTTATTGTCTCCTAATGTGACAATTCATCCCGAAAGTGAAATTCTTTTTCGTCAAGATGATAAAATGATCGATTTGCTTAAACTTTCGCCTAAAGAACTGGAGGAAATAAGAGGAAATGAAATCGGAATGATTTTTCAAGAACCAATGACTTCTCTAAATCCAAGTTTACGTTGCGGGGAACAAGTGGAAGAAGAGATTCGTTTGCATCAAAATTTATCGAAAGAAGAAGCTAAAAAGAAAGTTCTTCATCTTTTTGAACAAGTAAAATTACCAAATCCCGAACGTATTTATAAAGCCTATCCGCACGAATTATCTGGTGGACAAAAGCAACGTGTAATGATTGCAATGGCGATTTCTTGCGAGCCGAAATTATTGATTGCTGACGAACCAACAACAGCTTTGGACGTTACGGTACAAAAAGCAACGTTAGATTTATTGAAAGAATTACAAGAAAAAAATAACATGAGCATGTTGTTTATTTCTCACGATTTGGGCGTAATTGCAAATGTTTGCGAAGAAGTTTTGGTGATGTTTCGTGGTAATGTTGTAGAACAAGGAAATGTGGAAACTATTTTTAATCATCCGAAAGAAAATTATACAAAAGGTTTAATTGCTTGTCGACCTCGATTGGATGAACGCGCAAAACGTTTACCTACGGTGAAAGATTTCTTAGAAAATCCAAATTTCAAAACTGAAATCTATACAGAAGAAGAACGAGAAGCTTTTCACGAAAAAATTTATGTAAATCCTCCAATTTTAGAGGTTAAGAACTTGAAGAAATATTTCTATCCTTCGACTCTATTTGGAAACGCTACAATCCCGAATGTAAAAGCTGTCGATGATATTTCATTCAAAGTATATCCAGGTGAAACAATGGGCTTGGTTGGCGAATCGGGTTCTGGAAAAACAACCTTGAGTAGAACGGTTTTGTTATTAGAAAAACCAACTGCCGGCGAAATTTATTATAATGGTATAGATATTACGAAACTAAAAAAAGAGCAAATTCGTAAATTAAGAAGAGAAATTCAGATTATTTTCCAAGATCCATATTCAAGTTTAAATCCTCGCCAAACCATTGCGCAAATTATTACAGAACCAATGCAAGTGCATAAAATTGGTCTGAATAAAGCTGAGCGATTAAAAACGGCTTCATCTCTTTTACAAAAAGTGGGTTTATCAGATCAAGATTTGAACAAATATCCGCACGAATTCTCTGGTGGGCAACGTCAACGTATCGGGATTGCTCGTGCTTTGGCTTTAAATCCTAAATTTATCATTTGTGATGAATCTGTTTCTGCGTTGGATGTTTCTGTTCAGGCACAAGTTTTGAATTTATTAAATGATTTGAAAACAGAATTTGGATTTACCTATATATTTATCTCGCACGATTTGGCGGTTGTAAAATATATGAGCGATCAATTATTGGTGATGCAACACGGAGAAATGAAAGAATTGAACGATGCAGACAAGGTTTATGCGCATCCGACAACAAACTATACCAAAGAATTGATAGAAGCTATTCCAAAGCTATAAAAGGATCTTTTATAAAAGCAAAAAGCGTTTGAAGTTTATTTCCTCAAACGCTTTTTTATTGATCGCAATAAATCAATATAAACTAAACTATTTCAAAATAAAAAAAGCATCCAAATCTGAATGCTTTTTAGTAGTCCCTAGGGGAATCGAACCCCTCTTTCTAGAATGAAAATCTAGTGTCCTAACCGATAGACGAAGGGACCTCCTTTCGTATTATTGTGGTGCAAAAATAAACGTTTATTTTTTATTACCAAACAATTTTCGAAAAATTTATACTATTTTTTTTAATCAAGTCAAATTGTAGTCCCTAGGGGAATCGAACCCCTCTTTCTAGAATGAAAATCTAGTGTCCTAACCGATAGACGAAGGGACCACTTAATATGAATTAATTAATTCGAATATTATTTATTTTGAATGAACGTCATTTTGTGTTGGGAGTTGTAGAAAAGTCGATGTATAATTCTAATAATTTGAACCAAGTTGAATTATACAGCGACATTTTCATTCCCGATTAATCATCTAAACATTATGATTAACCTTTACAAACAAAACACAAAAAACAATTTCCTTTACACAGTATTCTACTGGTTGTTTAAAAAATCAACAACTATGAACAAGGAAAAAAAAGATTGCAATAATGCAATCCATCTATTAATTTGTAGTCCCTAGGGGAATCGAACCCCTCTTTCTAGAATGAAAATCTAGTGTCCTAACCGATAGACGAAGGGACCACTTTTATTTTATTAAGCTAATCCCGCAATATGTTTCGCTAACTTTGATTTTAAGTTTGAAGCTTTATTCTTGTGAATAATGTTTCTTTTTGCTAACTTATCAATCATTGAAGAAACTTTCGGAAAAACTGTTTCTGCTTCATTTTTATCAGACTCAGATCTTAAAGCTTTAATAGCTGTACGAGCTGATTTGTGATAATATTTATTACGATCGCGTCTTACCGCTGACTGTCTAATTCTTTTTAATGCTGACTTATGATTTGCCATAACTTAAATCTCTTTCTATTTTAGTTCGGCAAAGATATAAACAAATATTTTATCTCGCCAAATTAATTTAATAATTTTCTAAAACACTTTTATGTAGCCCATAGGAGAATCGAACTCCTGTTTCCAGGATGAAAACCTGATGTCCTAACCACTAGACGAATGGGCCGCATGACGGCTTAACCACTTGTTGTGAAAAGCGAGTGCAAATGTAGAACAATTTTTTGGACTTCCAAATATATTTAAAAGTTTTTTTGAATATGTTTTTGTTAAAAAATGTTAAGGAAGTTAATATTTTGTCAAAACAACTCTTATATATAATGAGTTATAATTTTAACAATTACTTTAGCGGTGCTATTAAAATTTATACAAACGAATACTCAATATATGAAAGCATCGATATTAGGTGTAGCTGCAGTGGTTTGCACGATGTTTATTACATCATGTTCATCTTTAACCCCAGTTAGTGAAGCTACAGAATATTCTTCGAGAAGTTTCGTACCGAAACCAAGAGCTATTGAAGCTCAAGCTAAAATAATCAATAAACATGCCAATTTAGATGTTACACCAATAGAAATTAACGATGAAGCGAAATCTATGGTTGTGTTAAACAGCGTTTTAGAAGAAACGAATGAATTGTTTGCAGGGTTTTTATTAAAAGAAGCAGAAACGTATATTGGTACACCTTACCGATACGGAGGCACAACAAGAAGTGGTATTGATTGTTCTGCCTTTGTTAGAAACGTTTTCGAAACTTTCAATAAAAATTTACCTCGTGTATCTGCAGATCAGGCAAGAGAAGGTTTTACAGTTAGTACAGACGAAGCAAAGGAAGGAGATTTAGTTTTCTTTGCAACAAGAGGTCGTGGTAGAGTTTCGCATGTAGGAATTGTTCATGGAAGAAATAAAGATGGAGTTTTAGAATTTATTCATTCATCTACTTCTCAAGGTGTTATGGTATCTTCTTTAAATGATAGATATTGGGGACCAAAATTCTTATACGTAAAAAGAATATTATAACATTATCATAAAAAAAGCATCAAGTAATTTTGATGCTTTTTTTTTGTCTTATTTTTTTATTTTCGATGTTCTCTCAAAATCATCACAAGCAATACAATTAATGGAACAATCATTCCTAAAATATAATATGTATTGATTTGTAAAATTGTTGGATAAAATAATATTGCAGATAATAATCCCACAATTGCTCCACCTAAATGCGCTGAATGCCCGATGTTCCCTAAATTAGTTTTCATTCCATAAACTGAATATCCTAAATATAAAATTCCGAAAATCCAGGCTGGAATTGGTAAAGCAAAAAATAATCTTAATTCCATTTCAGGAAAAGCTGCAATTGCAGCGAATAAAATCCCTGTGACTCCTCCAGAAGCTCCTACTGCCGAATAAAAAGTTTCTTTCTTGTGAATCAACAAAGACAAAAGATTTCCGCCAATAACTGCTGCAAAAAAAACTAAAAGAAACATTCCGTAACCTACATTTAGTTTAGCATTCGAAAAGTCTCCTAATAAAAATCCTTCTTGACTTGCAAAAAAACCGATAACAGGATTCGCAAAAAAGTAAAGAGTTAACATATTGAATAACAAATGAGTAAAATCAACATGTAAAAATCCTGAACTTAAAATTCTATAGTATTCCTTATTATATAATATCGACCCTACTTGGAATTTATATTTTTCAAAAAAAGCTAAATCGTTAAAACCTTTCCAACTTACCAAAACATTCAATCCAATAACGACTAATGCCACAATAGAGATGTCTCCCATTATTCTTCTATATTTTCTTCTTCATTATTATCCTCCTCAATCGCATCAAATAGCGTCGGCTGCGGCTCTTCTTCTGACTCCTCCTCTTCTTCTGGTTCTTCGAATGGAAGCGGTTCTAACACATTAATCTGTTTTAATTTATATGTCGTCAATTGATTTCCTTGCGCTTTAATTCCTTTAACTGTAATAAATTCTTCTAAATTTATCACTTCTGGTTCTTTTTCTAAACCTTTTACTTTTGGGAAAATCAACTCAATAACTGGTAAATAATCTGTCGAAACAACTTTTATTGATGATTTACCATCTTCTAACGTATAAAAAGTTTGTGGAGAAAATGTATCTTCTAAAAGGAAACGTTTCACAAAATAACGATCTTTTTCTGCATCATAATACACGCAAGAAATCGGTTTTGAAGGTTTCCATTTCTCGATAATTTCTAAATCTTCGTCAAAACGATTACTCAAATCAAACGAAACCAATTTTGCTTCACCTTTTTTATTAATCGTTAAAATTTTATCATCACCCTTAAAAGAACCTAATAAAATCCCCAATCCATCTGCATTTAGGCGTTTTGTATCCGTATCAAACCAAATTTGACGAGGTGCTAAAGTCGAAACTCCTTCCTCTTTCAATTCTACTTTTTTGATTGGATATTTTGTTACTAAATTTCCTTTTGATGCACGACCTTTAATCGCTAAATCAGCAAAATTAATATCAAATTTTAATTTTTTGATTCGTTGATGAGTTTTTAAAATAATTGATACAACTTCGGCTTCTCCATTTGGATTTGCTGAAAAATACAACACTTCCGAACCTTTATTACCAGCCGTTAAATCATATTCTTTATCGCGAGTAATTCCCGTTACAGCAAAACGTTTTTGATAAGCCGGACCATTTTTACCATCGCGATAAATCAAGTTATAAATGGTACGTTTATCATTTTTATGCCAAATTCCAACATGAATAATTCCTTTTCCAACAAAAGTTTTTGCATCAACTTTTGTCACAATCATCGAACCATCATGTTTGAAAACCACAATATCATCAATATCAGAACACTCGAATAAATACTCGTCTTTTTTCAATGAAGTTCCGATAAAACCTTCGTTTCTATCCACATAAAAACGTGTATTTGCAACGGCAACTTTTGTCGCATCAATCGTATCAAATGTTCTAATTTCTGTTTTACGTTCTTTTCCTTTTCCGTATTTTGTCTTTAGGTTTTTGAAATAATCGATCGCATAATCAATCAAATTTGCTAAATGATGTTTTACATTCTCGATTTTATCTTCTAATGATTCAATAAATTGTTGTGCTTTATCTAAATCAAATTTTGAAATACGTTTGATTCGAATTTCTGTTAAACGCGTAATATCTTCTTCCGTAACTGGACGAATTAAATGCGCAATATGTGGCTTCAGCCCTTTATCAATCGCAGAAATTACACCTTCCCATGTTTCTTCTTCTTCGATATCGTGATAAATTCTATTCTCGATAAAAATTCGTTCCAACGAAGAAAAATGCCATTGTTCTTGCAGTTCATCTAACTCAATTTCTAACTCTTTTTTCAACAATTCAACTGTATTGTTTGTATTGTGAATTAAAATTTCAGAAACTGTTAAAAATTCTGGTGTTTGTTCATTAATCACACACGCATTTGGCGAAATAGAAATCTCGCAATCCGTGAATGCATACAATGCATCAATTGTTTTGTCTGGACTACTTCCTGGAACAAGATGAATTAAAATCTCAACTTCAGCCGCTGTATTATCTTCAATCTTTTTGATCTTGATTTTACCTTTATCATTGGCTTTTAAAACTGAATCAATCAAAGATCCTGTCGTTGTGCCGTAAGGAATTTCCGTAATTTTTAACGTTGTTTTATCTTCTTGCAAAATCTTTGCACGAATACGCACTTTACCACCACGCAATCCATCATTATAATCGGAAACATCAACCAATCCAGAAGTTAAAAAATCTGGGAAAATTTGAAATTTCTTTCCTTTCAGATGTAAAATTGACGCATCAATTAACTCATTGAAATTGTGTGGCAAAATCTTTGTTGACAAACCAACTGCAATTCCTTCTACTCCTTGTGCCAAAAGCAAAGGAAATTTGATTGGAAGATCAATTGGTTCTTTATTTCGACCATCATAAGATGGTTGCCATTTTGTAGTTTTTGGATTATAGACAACTTCTAACGCAAATTTAGTTAATCGAGCTTCGATATAACGCGACGCAGCTGCTCGGTCACCAGTGTAAATATTTCCCCAGTTTCCTTGCATATCGATCAACAATTCTTTTTGACCAATTTGAACCATTGCATCAGAAATCGCCATATCACCATGCGGGTGATATTTCATCGTATTTCCTACAATGTTCGCAACTTTGTTATATCGTCCGTCTTCCAACTCGCGCATTGAATGTAAAATTCTACGCTGAACTGGTTTCAACCCATCATAAATAGATGGAATTGCTCGTTCTAAAATTACATAAGAGGCATAGTCAAGAAACCATTCTTGGTACATACCAGAAACCTTCTTGATGCTCTCTTGATTGTCTTGCATCATGTTAAATAGCTACTTCTACATTGTTTTTGACCATACAATTAGACTCCACAATTTTGTCTAATTCAGTCAAAATAATATTAATATTTCGGTTAGAAATGAATGCTAAACGAAATTTGACTTTTGTTAAATTGGTAGGATTCTTTTTACTGTTAATATAAAAGACAACGTTTTTTGAAAGAATTCCTTTCTGAAAATCGTATTTGATCAATTTATACTTCGGTAAATCGATTTTGTTCGTTTTTGAATCTAAGAAGGATAAAAATCCAACATTCTTCGTTTCAAAAGTTATGGTTTCACCTTTTGTGTCTATCGCAAAAAATTGATTTCCACTTTTATAGCTTACATAAATAAACAACGCTATAAAAATTGCAACAACATAAGGTGGTATTATGTGATACTTGTAAGGTAAAATACCAGCATACATAATAAGGTTTAGAATGATTAAAATAACGATGGTGAAATTTAGCATTTTAAAGAGCTGTATCACATTTTTATTATTCTTCTTCATATTTATAAAATAGGTGTTTAGGTTAGATAGAAAGTAAGTTTTTTATAAAATATTCTAATTTTTAATAGCTTCTACAGCCAAATTGTTAATAATAAATTCTTGTCTTGTTGGTGTATTTTTTCCCATGTAAAATTCTAAAAGACTTTCGATGGTTTGATCTTTTCCAATCATTACTGGTTCTAAACGAATATCTTTTCCGATAAAATGTTTGAACTCATCTGGCGAAATTTCACCTAATCCTTTGAATCGTGTAATCTCTGGATTTTTAACTTCTTCCAACGCTTTTATACGTTCTGGTTCAGAATAACAATAACGTGTTTCCTTCTTGTTTCTCACACGAAAAAGTGGTGTTTGCAAAATATACAAATGTCCCTCTTTGATCAATTCTGGGAAAAATTGTAAGAAAAATGTAATAATCAACAAACGAATGTGCATTCCATCGACGTCAGCATCAGTTGCAATTACAACATTATTGTAACGTAAATCTTCTAATCCTTCTTCGATGTTTAATGCCGCTTGTAAAAGATTAAATTCTTCGTTTTCATAAACAATTTTCTTTGTCAAACCGTATGAATTCAACGGTTTTCCTCTCAAACTAAAAACCGCTTGCGTTTCTACACTTCTACTTTTGGTAATCGATCCACTTGCCGAATCTCCCTCGGTAATAAAAATAGTTGTATCTAAACGTAATTCAGCTTTCGGATCATTATAATGTTGACGACAATCGCGCAATTTCTTGTTATGTAAACTAACTTTTTTGGCGCGATCACGCGCTAATTTTCGAATTCCAGAAAGCTCTTTTCGTTCCGTTTCTGATTGTTTAATCTTGCGTTCTAATGCTTGCGCAACTTCTGTATTTTTATGTAAAAAGTTGTCAAGATTCGTTTTGATAAAATCATTTACAAACGTGCGAACCGTTGTCATTCCTGGTCCAATTTCATTCGAACCAAGTTTAGTTTTTGTTTGCGATTCAAAAACTGGCTCAATTACTTTGATCGAAATTGCTCCAATAATTGATTTTCTAATATCCGCAGGATCATAATTTTTATTATAAAATTCGCGAACAGTTTTCACAACAGCCTCTTTAAAAGCTGTTAAATGTGTTCCTCCTTGCGTTGTATTTTGACCATTCACAAAAGAATAATACGTTTCCGAATATGATTTCGAGCTGTGCGTCATCGCAATTTCGATATCTTCTCCTTTCAAATGGATGATATCATAAATTGTTTCTTCCTCGATATTATCATTCAATAAATCTTTCAATCCGTCTTTCGAAAAGAATTCTTCTCCATTGAAAATAATTTTCAATCCTGGATTTAAGTAAACATAGTTTTTCAACATTTTGTCTACATATTCTTTTCTGAATTTAAAATTCAAGAAAATCGATTTATCTGGGATAAATGTAATTTTAGTTCCTTTTCGTAAAGATGTTTCTTTTTCATCTTCTTGATTTGCTAAAATCCCTTGCTCAAACTCTGCAATACGTGTTTTTCCATCTCGAATAGATTGCACTCGAAACGATGTTGACAACGCATTTACAGCTTTTGTACCAACACCATTTAAACCAACCGATTTTTTGAAAGCTTGTGAATCATATTTACCACCTGTATTCATCTTAGAAACGGCGTCAACCATTTTTCCAAGCGGAATTCCACGTCCATAATCACGAACCGTTACCTCATCTTCGCGCAGATTAATTTCGATTGTTTTTCCTGCACCCATCACAAATTCATCGATACAGTTATCTACAATCTCCTTCAACAAAATATAAATTCCATCATCTTGAGACGAACCATCTCCCAGCTTCCCAATATACATCCCAGGTCGCATGCGAATATGTTCGCGCCAATCAAGGGTTTTGATATTGTCTTCCGTATAATTTACTTGTTGATCTAATTCTGACATTTGAGTTGTTGAGTGTTAAACGAGTTTTACAAAAATAAGAAAAAATTTCCTAAAAATATTAAGGTTCATTGTTTTGATTTTGAGCAAAAACGACCTAATTTACCAATATGATAAAATCTAAACTACCCAATGTTTCGACAACCATTTTTTCGGTAATGAGTCAATTGGCAAATGAACATCAAGCGATTAATTTAGCGCAAGGTTTTCCTGACTTTAATGCAGATTCTGAATTAATTAGTCGTTTAAATTATTATTCAACACAAAATTACAATCAGTACGCGCCAATGACTGGCGTCGAAAAATTGCGTGTATTACTTTCAGAAAAATATTCTAATCTTTATCAATCTGATTACGATTTTCAGAATGAAATTAACATTACGAGTGGTGCAAGTCAAGCGATTTTTAATGTTGTTTCTACATTAATTCATCCAAATGATGAAGTAATTATTTTTGAACCTGCTTACGATTTATATCAACCAACGGTTGAATTATTTGGAGGAAAAATTGTTCCAATTCAGCTAAAATATCCTGAATATTCTATCGATTTTGAAGAATTGAAGAAAAAAATTAATGATAAAACGAAATTGATTATCGTTAATAATCCGAATAATCCAACTGGAAAAATTTTATCCGAAAATGATTTAAAACAATTTGAACAAATCCTAAAAGATTCAAATTGTTATTTGCTTGCAGATGAAGTTTATGAGCACATTACATTTGATGGAAAATCGCATCAAAGTTTTGCAAAATTAAAATCAGTAAAAGACAAGATTTTCATCGTAGGTTCTTTCGGAAAATTATTTCACATAACTGGTTGGAAAATCGGTTATATTTTAGCCGAAAAAGAATTGATGAAAGAGTTTAGAAAATGTCACCAATTCAATACTTTTTCTACGCATACACCATCACAATATGCAATTGCAGATTATTTAGAAAAACCTGATCATTACTTGCATTTGAATGATTTTTTTCAACAAAAAAGAGATTTATTTGTTAAAGGTTTAGCTTCAACAAATTTTGAAGTTTTGCCTTGCGAAGGAACTTATTTTGTAAGTGCAAATTATGCTAAAATAAGTGATTTATCTGATGATGAGTTTGCAAAACAGTTAACCATCAAAAATAAAGTTGCGACGATACCAATTTCAGCATTTTACCATGATAAAACAGATAACAAAGTAATTCGATTTTGTTTTGCTAAAAAGGATGAAACACTTTTAATGGCTTTAGAAAATTTGAAAAGTTTGTAGAAAAATAAAAGCTCAATCTTTCGATTGAGCTTTTTATATAGATATAATTTAAATCTTAAACATTAAACAAGAAATGCATGATATCACCATCTTGTACGATGTACGCTTTTCCTTCTACGTTTAATTTTCCTGCTTCACGACATTTAGATTCTGATCCGTATGTAATAAAATCCTCAAATTTGATTACCTCTGCACGAATAAATCCTTTTTCGAAATCTGTATGAATAACTCCAGCCGCTTGTGGTCCTGTAGAACCTTTTTTGATTGTCCAGGCACGAACTTCTTTTACACCTGCTGTGAAATAAGTTTCTAAATCTAACAGTGTGTAAGCAGAACGAATCAAACGATTAACGCCTGGCTCTTCTAATCCTAATTCTTCTAAGAAAATTTGACGTTCATCAAACGTTTCTAATTCATTGATATCAGCTTCAATTTGTGCCGCTAAAATCAACACTTCAGCATGCTCATCTTTTACAGCTTCTTTTACTTTTTCTACCCACTCGTTTCCGTCTTTTGCAGCAGATTCGTCTACATTACATAAGTACAAAACTGGTTTAGAAGTAATTAATTGTAACGAATCTACAATTTCTTGCTCTTTTTCGTCCAAATCCATCTCACGAACATTTTTCAACTCTTCTAAATGAGCGATTACAGCTGTTAAAACTTCTACAACTTTTTGTTCGTCTTTATTTCCCGCTTTTGCTGCTTTTTTAGATTTATCGATACGTTTTGTAACTGTATCCAAATCTTTCAATTGCAACTCAATATCAATTGTTTCTTTATCACGCAATGGATTAATAGAACCATCAACATGTGTAATATTTTCGTTTTCGAAACAACGTAAAACGTGAATAATTGCATTACACTCGCGGATATTTCCTAAAAATTGATTTCCTAAACCTTCTCCCTTACTTGCTCCTTTTACTAAACCAGCAATATCTACAATTTCTACAACCGCAGGCACAACGCGCTCTGGATTTACAATTGCTTCTAACTGATTTAGACGAGTATCTGGTACAGAAACTGTTCCTACATTTGGTTCAATTGTACAGAAAGGATAATTCGCCGATTGCGCCTTTGCATTCGACAAACAGTTAAATAAAGTAGATTTACCAACATTAGGCAATCCAACAATTCCACATTTCATATATGTTGTCTCTTTTTTTAATGATTGAATATTAGAACGATGTTCTAATAATTTTGTGCAAAGATAATGATTTCCATTAAATTTATTTAACCGAAGAAACTCTGTTCAATTTTATATTTAATACATTTCCAGAATATGATTTCATTTCACCATAAAAACAATCGCAAGTCGCATTATAAGTTAAATCATAATAATTAGAAGTTTTATCAAGATTTATTTTTCTGAATTTGAGTTGAGGAAAATTAAACACAACAGAATCTGTCACATCTTTTTCATAACCATCTTGAAAATCAAATTCTATTTTTAATTTTGATTTATTTCTTGAAACATCCATAACCGCATCACTCTTTGTCAAAGGAACTTCTACCACTTTCGATTTATAATCCAAAAAATCTTGTTTCCATTTTCCTTCAATTGTTTTTATATTATTGGATGCGCAACTCACAAGAAATAGCAAAAAGATAAATCCTAAAAAATGTTTCATAAGTGTTAATTTTTTATTGAAAATACAATTATTTATTTACATTTACTTAAATACTTATTACAATGAAATTAAAAGCCTTAATCGTAAGTTTTATGATTGCTTTCGCAGGAATCGTAAACGCGCAAACAGCAACAGAAATATTAACAAAAGCTCAAAATCAAGCGAAGGTTGAAAATAAAAATGTCTTTTTAATTTTTCATGCTTCTTGGTGCGGATGGTGTAAAAAGATGGAAAAAAATATGGACGATCCAGCTGTGAAACCATATTTTGATGCGAATTATGTCAAAACATTTATTACTGTACAAGAACGTGCAGAGAAGAAAAATTTAGAAACTCCTGGTGGAGATGCTATCAATGAGAAATTAGGAGGAAAAAATCAAGGTTTGCCTTTTTGGGTAATTTTAGATTCGACTGGAAAAGTTTTAGAAGATTCTCGCGTAAATGGAGAAAATCTTGGTGGTCCAGCTTCTGAAGAAGAAGTAAATCACTTGATTGCAAAACTTGAAAAAACAACGAAAAACGATAAAGTTGATCCAGAAAAAATCAAAGAAGTTTTTATCTTGAAAAAGAAATAATTCACAAAAAAATCCGCTCAATGGACGGATTTTTTTTTATTGTGTTAAAACATGAAAAGCTTCTTCCAAGTTTTTATATTGTCCTTTAAATTCTTCTATCGCTTGATCGGCTACAATTTTTCCTTTATTCAAGAGGATTACACGCGAACAAAGCGCTTCTACTTCTTGCATAATATGTGTCGAAAGTATCACCGTTTTTTCTTTTCCAATTTCTTTAATTACCTCTCTAATTTCAATAATTTGATTTGGATCCAAACCATTTGTAGGCTCATCTAAAATTAAAATTTCTGGGCTAGAAATAATCGCTTGCGCCAATCCAACACGCTGTTTATATCCTTTAGATAATTGATGAATTTTCTTATGTTTTTCTGGTGATAAACCTACTTTTTCAATGACTTCATCAATTTTTGATTTAGGCACATTTCGAATATTTGTTACAAATTCCAAATACTCTCTTACATACATATCCATGTACAATGGATTATTTTCTTGCAAAAATCCAATCAACTTTTTCGATTCAATTGGTTGCGTCGAAACATTAAAATCATTCACAGAAATTTCACCAGAATCTGCATTTATTGCATTGGTAATACTTTTCATCAATGTCGATTTTCCTGCTCCATTTGGTCCAAGTAAACCAACAACTTCGCCATTATTTATAGAAAACGAAACTTTGTCTAAAGCCATCTGTTCACCGTATTTTTTTACTAAATCTGTAATGATTATTCCCATTTGATGAAAAATTTTCGATAAAATTAGCAAAAAAGATTTGGATAACTGAAAAATTATTTTTTAGATTTGTAGAACAATTAGAAAAACGAAATGGCAACATTCAATTATTTTAACGCATTCTTTTTTTACTTTTTTGGATATTATCCAGGAGAGCAGGGACTGCGTTGTCAAAATTGATTGTTAACATTCATAATAAGATAATATAAAGTCCCGCAATTTGTGGGACTTTTTTTGTGGAAAAAAATGAAAGAAAGAGTTGCAATACAAGGTTACATTGGTTCATATCATCACGAAGCTGCCAATAATTATTTAGGAAATGACATCGAAATTGTAGAATGCGACACATTCAAAACTTTAGCAAAGTCGCTTGCAAAGGGAAAAGTTGAAAAAGCAATCATGGCAATTGAAAACACAATTGCTGGGGCAATTTTACCAAACTATGCATTGCTAACGAAATATAATTTGAAAGTTGTTGGAGAAATTTATTTATCAATTCAACATCAATTGATGGTAAAAAAAGGACAAACTTTAGATGATATAAAAGAAGTTCGTTCGCACCAAATGGCATTGTTACAATGTGATAAGTTCCTTGAAAAACATCCAACATGGCGCGTTGTAAATGATATCGACACTGCATTAACAGCCAAAGATATTATTGAGCAAGATTTGAATGATGTTGCTGCAATTGCCTCAAGAAAAGCGGCAGAAGTATATGGATTAGACATTTTAGCTTCAAGTATTCAGACGTTTCAAGATAATTTTACTCGCTTTTTTGTATTGCAACGCGAGCACAACGATTACGAAGATTTCAATAAAGTTTCGATGCGTTTTTCTGTTCCACATAAAGCTGGTGCTTTAGTAGATGTATTAAATCAAATTGCAGAATGTGGAATAAATATGGACAAAATACAATCTGTTCCGATTATTGAAAAACCTTGGGAATACTCTTTCCATATTGACATTACGTTCGAGCAAAAAGAACAATATTATGAATTGCTTGGAAAAATTGCAAGAAAGTTAACGGATTTAGAAATATTAGGCGAATATAAACTGGGGAAAAAATGATAGCAGAAGCCCAACGATTACAAAGTGTTCAAGAATATTATTTCTCGAAAAAATTACAAGAAATAGCGAACATGAAAACCGACATTCCAATCATTTCATTAGGAATTGGAAGTCCAGATTTACAACCTCATCCAGATGTGATCGAGGAATTAATCAAAAGTTCACGAAACGGAATCAATGGCTATCAAAGTTATCGCGGAATTCCAGAAATGCGCGAAGCAATGGCAAGTTTTTACAAAAACAAATTTGATGTAGACGCCAATCCTTCAACAGAAATTTTGCCACTTATGGGCTCTAAAGAAGGAATTATGCACATTTCGATGGCATTTTTGAATGAAGGTGATAAAGTTTTAATTCCAAATCCTGGATATCCAACTTATTCATCTGTTACAGAATTAGTGCAAGCAGAACCTTTATTCTACGATTTGAAAAATGAAAATGATTGGCTTCAAGATTTTGATCAGTTAGAAAAATTAGCCGAGCAAAAACCAAAAATTATGTGGCTCAATTATCCACATATGCCAACCGGAGCCAAAGCCCCAAAAGACGTTCTTAGAAAATTAGTAGAGTTTGCAACTCGTCACAATATCTTAATCGTAAATGATAATCCGTATAGTTTTATTTTGAACGATGAACCGACAAGCATCTTAGGAATTGAAGGTGCAAAAGATGTTTGTATCGAACTGAATTCATTAAGCAAAACCTTTAACATTGCAGGTTGGCGAGTAGGAATGGTGATTGGAAAAGAAAGTTTTATTAATTCTATTCTAAAAGTAAAGTCAAATATGGATTCGGGAATGAATTTTGCGATACAAAAAGCCGCGACAAAAGCTCTTTTAGTTGATGATTCTTGGTACGATGAATTAACAAAAATTTACGCAGAAAGACGAAGAATCATTTGGGAAATCGCTGATATTTTAAATGTAAAATATAATCCCAATGCAGCAGGAATGTTTATTTGGGCGAAGCTTCCAGAAGGAAAAGATGATAAAAAATTTATTGATGAAATTTTATACAATAAAAAAGTATTTATTACACCAGGAAGTATTTTCGGAAGCAATGGTGAAGGATTTATAAGATTTTCACTTTGCGCACCTGTCGAGAAGTTGATTGAAGTAAAGAGAAGATTAGAAGCATGAAAATAATTTCAGTAATCGGTTTAGGATTAATCGGAGGTTCTTTTGCTTTAGCATTAAAAAAAGTTGGTGTTGCCGAAAAAATAATCGGTGTTGATCAAAATATTGAACATCAAATTCAAGCTTTAGAATTAGGAATTGTGGATGAAATCGCTCCTTTGAATGAAGCACTTTCTCAATCAGATTTAGTAGTGATTGCGGTTCCAATTAATTCAATTCAAAAAGTTTTACCAGAGATTTTAGATCAAATTAATGATAAAACGATTGTAATGGACATGGGATCAACAAAAGCTGGAATTTGTAAAAAAGTTTTAAGTCATCCCAAAAGAAAACAATTTGTTGCCACACACCCAATCGCAGGAACGGAAAATTCTGGACCAAAAGCTGCTTTTCCTGAGTTGTTTTTAAACAAAGTTGCGATTTTGTGTGATATTGAAGAAAGCGAAAAAGAAGCAGTAAAAAAAGTAAGAAAAATTTATCAATCGCTCTGGATGAATGTTAAAACAATGACTTCGGAAGCGCATGATGCGCACATTGCGTACGTTTCTCATCTTTCGCACATTACATCTTTCGCTTTAGGACAAACAGTTTTGGAAGAAGAAAAGAATGAAGATGCAATTTTTGACATGGCTGGATCTGGTTTCGAATCTACGGTTCGTTTAGCAAAAAGTTCACCAGATATGTGGACACCAATTTTGATTCAGAATCGAGAAAATTTACTCAATGCTATTGATGCTTATCAAACTCAAATTTCTAAAATCAGAAAAATGATCGAAGAAAAAGACGCCGAAGATATTCATCAATATTTAAAAAACACAAACGACATACGTCGAATATTAAATAAATAATTACTCTCAAATAAAATAAATATTAAATCTTAAATTTGTAAATGTTATGGAAAACAATAACTGGATAAAAGAATACGATAAACCAATGATCATCGCTGGACCTTGTAGTGCAGAAAGTGAAAAACAAATGATGACAATCGCTGAAGATTTGGACAAAGATTATGTGCAAGTTTTCCGTGCGGGAATTTGGAAGCCTCGTACTAAACCAAATTGTTTCGAAGGAGTTGGTGCAATCGGATTAAACTGGTTGAAAAAAGTAAAAGACGAATTCGGAATGAAAATCGCAACTGAAATCGCCAATGCAAATCACGCAAAATTAGCGTTAGAATATGATGTTGACGTTTTATGGATTGGTGCTCGTTCTACGGTAAACCCTTTTACAGTACAAGAAATTGCTGAAGCTTTACGTGATACAGACAAAACAGTTTTGGTTAAAAATCCTGTAAATCCAGATTTAGATTTATGGATTGGTGCTTTGGAGCGTTTAGAAGGTCAAGGAATCAAAAACTTAGGTGCTATTCACCGTGGTTTTTCAACGTACAAAAAGACAAAATACCGTAACAATCCACAATGGCAAATTGCATTAGATTTCAAAAACAAATTACCAAACGTGCCAATTATTTGTGACCCATCACACATTTGCGGAAACAGAACAGGATTATTTGATGTTGCACAGCAAGCTTTCAACTTTGAATACAATGGATTGATGATCGAAACACACAATAATCCTGATGAAGCTTGGTCTGATGCAGCTCAACAAGTAACACCAGCTCGTTTATTAGAAATCTTAAAAGATTTAGAAATTCGTGTTTCTGATGATCCAGATGCAATTTACAAAACTGGAATTCAGAATTTACGTCATCAAATTGATGAATTAGATAACTCTATTTTAGATGCAATTGCTCAACGTATGAAAGTTGCAAACTCTATCGGAGAATTGAAAAAAGAACATAATGTGGCAGTTTTTCAGCCAGATCGTTGGAAACAAATCAAAGATAATTCTGTAAAAGCAGGAGTTTCTTTAGGTTTATCTGAAGATTTTGTTGACAAATTATTGCAAGCAATTCACCAAGAATCTGTTGCGCAACAAAACCAAATTATGGTAAAAAAAGAAGAAAAAATTTAAACAATATTGAAAGGAATTGTCATAAAATCTACTGGTAGTTGGTATCATCTTTTAACCGAAGATGGTGCAACCTATCAGGCAAGAATTAGGGGAAAATTTAGAATAGCCAATATCAAACATACCAATCCAATTGCTGTTGGAGATGAGGTTGAGTTTGAGATTGACAAAGATGATATTGCAGTCATTACAAAAATTCATGATCGCAAAAATTACATCATACGAAAATCTGTTAATCTATCCAAAAAAACGCATATTATTGCCTCTAACATTGATGTTGCTTTTTTGGTTGTAACGCTTTCTAATCCCAAAACTTCGTTTGGTTTTATTGACCGTTTTTTGATTACTGCCGAAGCTTATCATATTCCTGTTGTAATTTTATTCAACAAAATGGATTCATACACGGAAGATGAAATGGCTGAGTTAGAAATTTATAAATCAATTTACAATTCTATCGGTTACGAAAGTCTTGATATTTCTGCTGAAACTGGTCTAAATTTAGATCTTGTAAAAAATCGAATGAAAGATAAAGTGAGTTTGGTTTCGGGACATTCTGGCGTTGGAAAATCAACGTTGTTGAATACTTTAAACCCTGATTTGAACCTAAAAACGCACGAAGTTTCTGATTTTAATAGCAAAGGACAACATACCACAACTTTTGCACAGATGTACGAATGGCCTTTTGGAGGTTTCATTATCGATACGCCTGGAATTAAGGAATTTGGTTTGGTTCATATCGACAAAACCGAATTACAAGGTTATTTTCCTGAAATTTTAGAACTGAAACACAATTGTAAATTTGATAATTGTATTCACGTTAACGAGCCAAAATGTGCTGTACGTTATGCAGTAGAAATTGGTGAAATCGCAGTTTCTCGCTACGAAAATTATCTCACTTTTTTAGAAGAAGATATTTATACCGAAAAATAATAAAAAAGCCGTTTCTTATGAAATGGCTTTTTTATTTTCTCAAATTACGGTTTCACGTAAAAATAATTCAATTTCTCATTTTATTTTTGTTAAAATTAATTGAATGAGCAATTTATCCGTAAAAATCGCTTTAGATTTTGAGGAATGTACAAAGGAACAAAAAGAAAGATTTTTATTGCATTTAGAAGATTTAAATTGGAAACCATTAAATCCAAATAAATTGTGGATTGCTGAATTTGATAATTCTGAAAATAAAGAAAACAGAATAAAAAATATAGAACAAGAAATCATCAATGCAAAAAAAATGTCAAAGCTCTATGAGTTATATTATGCGATAATTGCAGATGAGGAAATCTATTTTAACCAACTAACTTAAACCTATAGCGATTGCTTTCTAAACTTAAATTACAACAAACGTTATAACACATTTAAAAGATGAGTTGTAACGTTTTTTTATTTGTTAATAATTTCTTAAATTCAAATCGATTTTAAATCAATAAAACTAGAATTATGCGAGTGATTTTACAGCGTGTGCAACATGCTTCTGTAATGGTAGATGGAGAAATAACAGGAAAAATTGAAAGCGGAATTTTGGCCTTGGTTGGTTTTGAACCTGATGATACGAAGGAAGATTTTGAATGGATTTCGAAAAAAATAATTAAACTCCGAATTTTCAATGATGAAAATGATGTGATGAATTTGGATGTACAGCAAACAAATGGAGATATTTTGGTTGTGTCTCAATTTACGTTGCATGCGTCTACGAAAAAAGGAAATCGTCCGTCATATATCAAAGCGTCAAAACCGGACATAGCAAACGTACAATATGAAACATTTTTGAACGTTTTAGAATCAAATTTCAAGCCTGTACAAAGAGGAATTTTTGGTGCAGATATGAAAGTCGAATTATTGAATGATGGTCCTGTAACCATTTTTATCGATTCAAAAAATAAAGAATAACTTGATTAACAGATATTGAATGAAACAAACTCTACTTTTTTCAACTTTTTTGATTAGTTCATTTTCTTTTGCGCAAAACTATGCAGTCGATCAAATTCCAGCCGATTTGATAAAAGATGCTTATGCTGTTGTACGAAAAAATGAAGAAAAAATAGAACTTCTAAAAGTTGATGAATTAAAATATACGGAAGACGTTGTCGTAACAGTTTTGAGTAAAGCAGGCGATAATTATGTTGGTGCGCAAGCGAATTATGATGCAAATACGAAAATTGACTTATTCGAGGCAACTTTGTATGATGCAAATGGAAAAGAAATTAAAAAATTCAAGACCAAAGATTTTGGTGACCAAAGTTATGTTACAGGTGGACAAATGTACACGGATGATCGCATAAAATATTTGAATTATACTCCAACAAATTATCCTTACACGATACATTATAAAATTGTTACAACGAACAAAAATACACTTTGGATTCCGCGTTGGTCACCTATACGAGCAGCAAATTTATCAATCGAAAAATCGTCTTATCAATTTGTAAATAAAACATCTTCAACTATTCGATTGAAAGAAGATAATTTTAAAGATTTTGACATTGCAAAAACAGGAGATAACAATAATTTGAGCTATTCATTAAACAATGTTTTGGCATTTAATGAAGAAGATCAAATGGTTGGAAGTCAAAAAATATTTCCTCGCGCTATTTTAGCTTCAAATCAGATCAATATCGATGGTGTTAAAGGAAATTTTGACAATTGGAATGATTACGGAAAATGGACTTTTGATAATTTAATTCGTACAAAATTAGATTTTACTCCAGCTCAAAAATCAACTTTTCAAAACATGGTAAAAGATGCAAAGTCGGATGAAGAAAAAGTTCAGATTTTGTACAAACATTTGCAAAATAAAGTTCGATATATTGGTGTACAACTGGGAATTGGAGGACTTTCGCCTTTTCCGAATTCTTATGTTGAGAGCAAAAGTTATGGCGATTGCAAAGCCTTATCTAATTATATGATTGGAATGTTAGATGCAGTGAATATCAAATCGTATCACACCATATTATTTGCTGGAAATCCAATTGATATTGATGAACAAATGATGTATCAACAAGGGAATCACATGATTGTTTATATACCTCTAAATGGAAAAGATATTTGGTTAGAAGCAACAAGTCAAACAGCTCCTTATAATTATTTAGGTGATTTTGCAGGAAATAGAAAAGTATTAATTGTTGATGAAAAAGGCGGAAAAATTATTCCTTCGCAACAATTCAATACAGAAGATAATCAATTATTCGTCAATGGAAATGCAACACTTTTAGCAGATGGAACATTAAATTTTGATTTTTCTGAAACTTCCAAAGGTTTGATTTATGAGAATTTTGCAAGATTTAATCAATTAAGCGAGAAAGATCTTGATGTTCGTTTAAAAAATCGATTTTCTTACTTACAAGGAATATCATTCAAAAAGAAAGAATTTAATAATGATTGGAAAAATGCTGTTTTTACTTCAAATTTCGAGTTTTCAGCACCAAATTATGCTAAAATTCAAGGAAATAACATCATTCTGAATATTATTCCAGTGAATAAAGAAGAGACTTCTGTCAAAAAAATGAAAGATAGAAAGTTTGATTTCAACATCGAGACAGGATATGTTGACGAAGTTTCGTATACATTGACACTTCCTTCTGGTTATAAATTACCACAAAAATTTGATGCTATAACTGTGAAATCTGCTTTTGGAGAATATCAATTAGAAATCAATCCAAAAGAAAATAATGCATTCGAAATAAAACGTATTTACAAACAATTTTCTGGAACTTTTTCGAAAGAAAAATACAACGAATATGTAGAATTTAGAAGACAAATTTCGGGTTACGACAACACAAAACTACTTTTAGAAAAATTATAACACTAATATGAAAACAATATTTACGATTGTTGCGACAGTTGCAACTGTTTCGAGTTTTGCACAAGATGTAAAATTTGGAAAACTATCTAAACAAGATTTCGAGAAAACAAAAAGTACAATTCAAGCTGACGCTCCTGCAGAAGTTTTATATGCTGACGGAAATTATAAAGTTAGTTTTAATACCAATCAAGGAGGTGTTGAGCAAACAAAAAAAGTTTTTTATAGAGTAATTGTTTTTGATAAGGATAAAACACCTGATGATGTTTTGAAAATAGAAATTCCTCTTTACAAAAGCTCAGGATCAGATCAAGATAAATTGATTACTTTAAAAGCGGTTACCTATAACCTTGAAAATGGAAAAATTGTTGAACAAAAAGTTGAGAAAAAAGATATTTTCTTAGATAAAGTCCATCGTTTTATGGATAAACAAACGTTTACATTTCCTAATGTAAAAAATGGATCAATCTTAGAATATACATACGAAATTATTTCCCCTTTCTATGGAAATACTGATACGTGGTATTTTCAACAATCGATTCCTGTGGTTGCAAGTAATTTCACGATGCAAAATCAAGAATATTTTAATTATCAACAAGATTTGAGAGGCGGTTTCGCTCCAAAAATTTCTACAAATTCTAAAGAAGATAATTATACAATTCACAATAAAAGAGAAAGTGATATCTACGGAAGGACAACTCAAAATTCAAGTATTGATAATGCTAAAATGAAAATCAATACACAAACTTATTCATTAGTTAATTTACCTTCTTATTCTCGCGAAGCTTATGTGCTTAATCCGAGAAATATGTTAGCAAGTATTCAGTTTGAGTTAGCTTCTTTTGTTGCTCCAGGTAGAACTTCAGAAAGTTTCTCTACAACTTGGGAACGTATTGGAAAAGATTTGATGGATCACGAAGAATTTGGTCGACAATTAAATGGGAATAATTTTTTAGATGAAACTGTAAACGCTACAATTGTTGGAAAATCTACAAATATTGAAAAAGCTCAAGCAATTTACAATTATGTAAAAAACAACATGGCTTGGAATGATTATTTAGGTCAATATACAGATAAAGGAATTCGAAAAGCATTTAACGAAAAATCAGGAAATTCAGCGGATATCAATCTTATGCTAACAGCTATGTTGCGTAAAGCTGGATTAGACGCAAATCCAATTGTTTTGAGTACGTTGCAAAATGGTTTAATCAATTATTCGTTTCCTTCTCGTAGTAAATTGAATTATGTGATTGTTGGAGCAACAATAGATAATGAGTTTTATTTAATGGATGCAACTGATAAAAATGCTCAAATTAATTTATTACCAATTCGGGCAATTAACGATCGTGGGTTTATGGTAAATGACAAAGGAATAAAAGAAGTTCCTCTTCGTAATTCGGTTATGACCAATGATAAAATATCAATTACGGCAGATTTAAAAGCTGATGGAAATTTGAAAGGTTTATTTTCTAATGTTCGTGATAATTATTTTTATATGTTTGATAAAAGTGAAATCGCAGATGATCCAAAAGCGTTTGAAAAAGAATTTGTAGAAGATTACAATTTTGAAATTTCAGAATTTAAAACACAAGATAATAAACAAAATGTAATTCGTCATCAATTCAAATTTGATGATGTAAAAGTAGATGTGGCTGGAAATAAAATATTATTCAATCCATTTTTATTTGTTGCGAATACAAAACATAATTTAAATCTAGATCAACGTAATTACAATATTGAGTTTGGTGCACCAACTACGAATACAAATACAGTTAAAATTAAAATTCCAGAAGGTTACAAAGTCGAATCTTTACCAACTGAAAAGCAATTTACAATGCCTGATCAAGCTGGTGGATATGCATATAAAGTAATTGAAAAAGATGGTTTTATTATCGCTCAAGCCCAAAAAGTTATTCCATACAGTATTTTACCTGCACAATACTATAAACCATTGAAAGAATTTTTAACAAATATCATTAATGCAGAAAGTCAGCAAGTGATTTTGGTAAAATAATAAAAAATATTCTAAACATCGAATAAAGCCAACTCCAAATACGAGTTGGCTTTTTATTTTTGTACCTTTAACTTTTAAAATTTAAAATAAGATGAGCCTTAAACAAGCACAAACAGACGTTGATAATTGGATAAAAGAACATGGTGTTCGTTATTTTAACGAATTAACAAATATGGCACAATTAACTGAAGAGGTAGGAGAAGTTGCACGTATTATTGCACGTCGTTACGGTGAACAATCGGAGAAAGAATCTGATAAAAACAAAGATCTTGGCGAAGAATTGGCAGATGTTATTTTTGTAGCGCTTTGTTTGGCAAATCAAACAGGTGTTGATTTAGAATCAGCTTTTTACAAAAAATTAGATTATAAAACAAAACGTGACCACGATCGTCATCAAAATAATGATAAATTAAAATAAATATGATTGAAATTTCTGCTCTAAAATCTCCGATAAACAATCAATTAGCCATCACAGGTTCTAAAAGCGAAAGCAATCGTTTGTTGTTATTAAGTCAATTATTTGAGAATGTTTTGACATTAGAAAATGTTTCAAATTCAGAAGATTCTCAATTAATGCAAAAAGCGTTAGCGAACAAAAGTGATTTAGTTGATATTCACCACGCGGGAACTGCCATGCGATTTTTAACGGCTTATTTTTCTATTCAAGATGGACGAAAAATAACGTTGACAGGTTCTGAAAGAATGAAACAACGTCCAATAAAAGTTTTAGTTGACTCCTTGAATGAGTTGGGTGCAGAAATTTCGTATCAAGAAAACGAAGGTTATCCGCCTTTATCGATTGTTGGAAAAAAAATAACGAAAGATTCTATTACAATCCCTTCTAACATTAGTTCTCAATATATCTCGGCTTTATGTTTGATCGGAACGAAATTAGAAAATGGATTAACGATAAAGTTGGATGGAAAAATTATTTCTGTTCCTTATATTCAAATGACAATTCAATTATTGAATAAAGTTGGAATTAATGCAATTTTCGAAGGAAATACTATCAAAATTCCTTTTACTGAAAACATCAAAGCTCAAACATTACAAGTAGAATCTGATTGGAGTTCAGCTTCATATTATTATAGTTTGATTGCTTTATCGCAGAATTCTGAAATTAAAATCTCAACTTATTTCGAAGATTCTTTACAAGGAGATTCAGCTTTAAAACATATTTATGCAGAAAATTTTGGTGTAATTTCAACTTTTGAAAATGGAGTTTTAACATTAAAAAATGAAGATAATTTCATACCAAAATCTATCATCGAATTAAATTTAATCAATACTCCAGATATTGCACAGACGATTTCTGCAACTTGTGTGGGATTGAAAACAAAATGTCATTTAACTGGTTTAGAAACACTAAAAATCAAGGAAACAGACCGTTTAGTCGCACTTAAAAATGAGTTGGAAAAATTTGGAGCAATTATAACAATTACAAACGATTCATTAACGATAGAAGGTTATAATAATTTTGAAAAAACGCCAACTTTAGCAACATATAACGACCACAGAATGGCAATGTGTATGGCGCCTTTAGCACAAATTTACCCAATTCGAATTGAGAATGAAATGGTCGTAGAAAAATCTTACCCAACATTTTGGGAAGACTGGAAACAATTAGGTTTTGAAATTAAATCGATTTAAAATATAACAAAAAAATCCGCTTAATAAGCGGATTTTTTTAGTTTGTATATACTTCATTTATTCAAAATTCTGCATATTTACCAAATTGGCATAAACGCCTTTTTTCTCAATAAGTGAATGATGATTTCCTTGTTCAATAATTTTACCTGCTTCAATTACTACAATTTTATCCGCATTCTGAATTGTTGATAAACGGTGCGCAATAACCAAAGAAGTACGATTTTGCATCATATTATTCAAGGCAACTTGTACCAATTTTTCAGATTTCGTATCCAAAGCAGAAGTCGCTTCATCCAAAACCATAATCGGTGGATTTTTATAAACCGCACGCGCAATACTTAAACGTTGTTTTTGTCCACCAGAAAGCTTGCTACCTCCCTCTCCTACTGACTCTTGATACTTTTCTGGCATTTTTACAATAAACTCTTCCGCATTTGCAATTTGCGCAGCATATTCTACTTTTTCCAAATTTGGACATTTATCACCTAATGAAATATTATTAAAAATTGTATCATTAAACAAAATAGAATCTTGCGTAACCAAACCAAATAACAAGCGATAATCATTTAATTTTATATGTTTAATATCAATTCCATCAATCAAAATTTGACCTGATTTCACATCCCAAAAACGAGTAATTAAATTCGCCAAAGTCGATTTTCCAGAACCAGATTGCCCAACAAAAGCAACGGTTTCTCCTTTGTTAATTGTTAAATTAAAATTCTCAATTACATTATGTTTACCATAAGCAAATGTCACATTTCTAAACTCAATTTTATCTTCAAAAGCTTCAATTCCTTTTGCATCTGGAACATCTTTTATCGAAACATCAGCATCCAAAACCTCAAAAATTCTCTTTGCAGAAACCTCTCCTTTTTGTACATCTGATAATGCTTTCGAAAAGCGTTTAATCGGATCTAATAATGTATAAAATGTTGCGATATAAAAAATAAATTGTGATCCTGTTAAACCATTTCCTTCTAACGATAATTTACCACCAAAAAAAACAATTAATCCAATTGTAACAGCACCTAAAAATTCACTTGTTGGTGAAGCCAAAGCACGTTTTTTCATTACTTTTTGAAGATATTTTCGATAACGATTAATCGATTCATCAAAACGACCTTTTACTTGATCTTCTGCGTTAAAAATTTTGATAATCTTAAGCGAAGAAAGTGTTTCGTCTACATAAGTAATAATGTTAGATAATTCGTCTTGCGCATGAGCAGCAGCTTTTTTCAGACTTTTTCCAATCAACGAAATAATTGTTCCCATAATCGGAAAAACCAAAATAGCGAAAATTGTTAATTGATAGCTAACTGTAAATAATACTACAACGAAAAAGATAATCATAATTGGTGAACGTATGATTTCTACGACTGAATTTAAAATATTAGATTCAACCTCATTTACATCACTAGAAATACGATTTAACATATCTCCTTTTCGTTTTTCAGTAAAATAAGCAACTGGCAAATCAATAATTTTGTTATGAATATCAACACGTAAATCACGTGTCACACCCGAACGTAAATCTACCAAACAAGTTTCTGAAAGAAAACTGAAAATATTTCGAAATAAAAATGCAATAATAAATATCACACACGAAATCGCTAACACATAAACTGGTCCTTGAGTTTGAGAAAGCTCATTCATATAATAAGCTGAATAATCTGAAAAAAATTGTTTCAGATTACCCAAATCACCAGAATAAATAGGTTTTGCGATAACTCCAGTTGTTTTTTCACCAAACAAAACACTCAAAATTGGCATCATAAAAGCCAATGCAATTACATTGAAAAGTGCATAGAGTAAATTGAATATAATCGCTGTAACAAACGAAGTTCTATATGGTTTTGCGTATGAGAACGCTCTTTTAATTAAACTCATTGATGTATTTTAGAAAATCAAAACCTTAGTTTTGAAGTTACAAATTTACGTAAAAAAAATAATGACTATTCTTTTAGAAATAGTCATTATAGAGTAAAATTTTGTGGGTTTGATTACTCAGAGTAACCTTTTCGTTTTTGTTTTGATTTTTATTTAACTCGTTGCCAAGTTTGCGTTCTTCCTACAAGAGAAATCCCGATAAAACCTCTTACGTCTAATTTATCATTTCCGTTAAGAGACATTTTTGCTTTGTATTCCTTTCCACTATTAGGATCAATGATTTTTCCACCATTCCATTCTTTTCCATCTTTTTTAAGACCAGAAAGAATTTGCATTCCTAAAATTGGTTTATTTTTTAATGCTCCTGAACAATCTGTACATTTTGCATCTTCTTTTCCTTTCGTTAAAATCTTAGTGACTTTACCATAAAGTTTTCCATCTTTCTCGAAAATCTCTACGTAAGACTTCGCCTGTTTTGTCTCATCATCAATTGTTTTCCAAGTTCCTATTGGTGATTGCGCATACATTAAAGATGTCAACATAAAGAATAATCCGAATAAAATTGATTTTTTCATATTTTTATCCTTTAAAATTTATTTCACTAAAATAACTATTTTTTAGTGTAAATAAAACACTACGCTTTATTTTTTATAAAAATAATCTCTTTTAAACATAAAAATTCATTTATAACATTAATTATCAATCATTTAATTCAATAAATATTTTTAAATAAATAATTATAAATTTTATTCATAAAAGTCAAAATAGTGTATTATTATGCTTACATAGCAATAATAAAAACGAAGGCATTTTTATGGTTTTTGTCATTTTTATGACAATTTCTTCTTCAAGAATAAAAAAATGAATACATTTGTCTACTATTTTTATAGAGTTTATAGATTGAAGAATGAATCAGCTTACGAAATACAGTTTACCATTTAGAAAACAAGAAGTAGAACCTTTGATAGAATCCATTATTTATGATGAGATTTTTCAACAACCAAATCCTTTGTACAAGAAAGAAGATTTACTCAATCAATTCAATTCTATTTTGTTAAAAATTGTTCCTGAGGAGAAATCGAATCAAATTAGTTTATATTTTTTTGAACAATTTGCACAACTTAGACAAGAATTAGAGGAACTAATTTTTGTTTTTTATGCAAATGATCCTGCATCTAAATCGGAAATTGAAATCATTTTAGCCTATCCTGGTTTTTTTGCAATTGCAATTCATCGTTTAGCACATATTCTCTACAATTTAAATACGCCTATTCTTCCTCGTTTTTTTTCCGAATATGCACATTCTAAAACTGGAATTGATATTCATCCTGGTGCTTCAATTGGAAAAAACTTTTATATCGATCATGGTACAGGAATTGTCATTGGAGAAACAACATTGATTGGTGATAATGTGAAAATTTACCAAGGCGTAACATTAGGAGCGTTTTATGTTTCGAAGAATTTGGCTAATAAAAAACGTCATCCAACAATAGAAAATAATGTCACAATTTATGCTGGAGCAACTATTTTGGGAGGAACAACAATTATTGGAAAAAATTCTGTAGTCGGCGGAAATGTTTGGATTACAGAAAGTATAGAAGAAGATTCTGTTGTCTATCAAGAGAATCAACCACAAATAAAAAAACAAAAAAAAGAACAACATATCAATTATATCATCTAAAACCTTACAACAATGATTTACAATAACGTATTAGAAACTATTGGAAATACACCAATTATTAAACTAAATAAATTATTTCCCAACCATAATGTTTATATTAAAGTAGAAAAACAAAATCCAGGTGGATCAATTAAAGATCGTATTGCTTTAGCAATGATTGAAGATGCGGAAAAAGCTGGAATTTTAAAACCTGGAGGAACAATTATAGAACCTACTTCGGGTAATACAGGAATTGGCTTATCATTTGTTGCAGCTGTAAAAGGTTACAAAATGATTATCACAATGCCAGAATCAATGTCAATTGAGCGTCGAAAAATTATGGAAGCTTATGGTGCTGAATTTGTTTTAACGCCAAAAGAATTAGGAATGAAAGGCGCTATTGCAAAAGCACAAGAATTAGCCGAAACAATAGAAGGCGCTTGGGTTCCGCAACAATTTGAGAATAGTTCGAATCCGACAGTTCATTATAATACAACTGCAAAAGAAATTCTTTCTGATTTTCCACAAGGAGTAGATTATTTAATCACAGGAGTTGGAACAGGTGGACATCTTTCTGGAATTGGAAAAGCATTGAAAGAAATTAATTCTTCAACAAAAGTTATCGCTGTAGAACCAACCGATTCTCCTGTCATTTCAGGAGGAAATCCTGGTCCACACGCGATTCAAGGAATTGGAGCAGGCTTTATTCCAACTAATTTAGATACTTCAATTGTTGATTCTTCTATTCAAATTACAAAAGAAGAAGCATATGAATTTGCAAAAAAAGTGGCTAAAGTAGAAGGTTTATTTGTTGGAATTTCGACAGGAGCTTCGCTGGCTGCAGTTGCAAAAACATTGAATGAAGTAGACAAAGAAGCAAAAATATTAACTGTCAACTACGATACTGGCGAACGCTATTTATCAGTAGAAGGTTTATTTTAAATACTATAAAAATTTTTAAACGAGAGGAGATGTTGTCAAAATGTCTCCTTTTTTTATTCAATATAGTCAAAAAGTCAGTTTTTAGGTTTTATTTCTACTTTGGAATTTTTTTTGATGAAGTACAACAAACAAAACCAATATAAAAAACTAAAAACCAATGGATTTTAATCAATTTACAATAAAGGGTCGTGAGGCGATTCAAGCAGCGCAGCAAATTGCAGTTGCTAAAAAAAATCAAGCAATAGAACCAGCTCATATTTTAGGCGGAATGATAGATGTTGATGAAAACGTATTATCATTAATCTTAGAAAAACAAGGTGTAAAAATGGATATGTTGAAACCAGAGCTGGATTTAGAAATCAATAAATATCCAAAAATTGAAGGTCAACAAGGAAATCATCTTTCCAATTCATCTAACCAAATTTTGCAATCTGCACAAGAAATTGCAAAAGAGATGAACGATGATTTTATCACATTAGAGCATTTATTATTAGGTATAATCAAGAATGTATCACCTGTAAGTCAGTTATTAAAAAATAGAGGTGTTACATTCGACAACACAAAAAAATTAGTAACAGAATTGAGAAACGGAGAAAGAGTAACTTCTGAAAACGCAGAAGGAACATATAATTCATTAAATAAATACGCTAAAAATTTAACAGATTTAGCAAAAGAAGGAAAATTAGATCCTGTAATTGGACGTGACGAAGAAATTCGTCGTGTTTTACAAATTCTATCTCGTCGTACAAAAAATAACCCAATCCTTATTGGTGAACCAGGTGTTGGTAAAACTGCTATAGCAGAAGGTTTAGCTCATCGTATCATCAATGGAGATGTTCCTGAAAATCTTTTGAATAAACAAATTTTTTCATTGGATATGGGAGCTTTGGTTGCGGGTGCAAAATACAAAGGTGAGTTCGAAGAGCGTTTGAAAGCCGTTGTAAAAGAGGTAACTGCTTCGAATGGAGAAATAATTTTATTCATCGATGAGATTCACACGCTTGTTGGTGCTGGCGGTGGCGGAGAAGGCGCAATGGATGCAGCAAACATCCTAAAACCTGCTTTGGCTCGTGGCGAATTACGTTCGATTGGTGCTACAACTTTGAATGAATATCAAAAATATTTTGAAAAAGATAAAGCTTTAGAGCGTCGTTTCCAGAAAGTAATGGTTGAAGAGCCAGATGAAGAATCTGCAATTTCTATTCTGCGTGGAATCAAAGATAAATATGAGCAACACCATAAAATTGGAATCAAAGACGAAGCAATTATTGCGGCTGTAAAATTATCAACACGTTATATTACAGATCGTTTTTTACCAGATAAGGCCATCGATTTGATGGACGAAGCGGCTTCTAAGTTGAGAATGGAAATGAATTCTAAACCAGAAGATTTAGATAAATTAGATCGTAGAATTATTCAGTTGGAAATAGAAATTGAAGCGATAAAACGTGAAAATGATGAGAAAAAATTGAATCTTTTGAAAGAAGAATTATCTAATCTTCAAGACGAAAGAAATCAATTGAATTCAAAATGGGAAGCGGAAAGAAATCGTGCTGACGAAGTTCAAGATTTAAGAAAATCTATCGAAAATATCAAATTCGAAATTGAGCGTGCAAAACGTGATTATGATTATGCAAAAGCCTCAAAATTAGAGTTTGAAGATTTAGTAAATGCAAAAAATAATTTAGAAGAAGCTGAACATAATCTTGAACAGAATAAACAAAACAAACTAGTAAAAGAGTTTGTTGATGCAGATGATATTGCAGAAGTTGTATCAAAATGGACTGGAGTTCCAGCTCAGAAAATGATGCAATCTGACCGCGAAAAATTATTGAATTTAGAAAGCGAATTACACAAACGTGTACTTGGACAAGAAGAAGCAATTACGGCTGTTTCTGATGCAATTCGTCGTTCTCGCGCAGGTCTTAGTGACGAAGGAAAACCAATTGGTTCGTTCTTATTCTTAGGTTCGACTGGTGTTGGGAAAACTGAGTTAGCAAAAGCCTTAGCCGAGTTCTTATTCGATGATGAAAATGCAATGACTCGTATCGACATGTCCGAATATCAGGAGCGTCATGCAGTTTCTCGCTTGGTTGGGGCACCTCCGGGTTACGTTGGTTACGACGAAGGTGGTCAGTTAACAGAAGCGGTTCGTCGCCGTCCTTATTCAGTTATTTTGTTGGACGAAATTGAGAAGGCACATCCAGATGTTTTCAATATTTTGTTACAAGTTTTGGATGACGGACGTTTGACAGACAACAAAGGTCGTGTGGTTAACTTTAAAAATACGATTATCATTATGACATCGAATTTTGGTTCTCATACGATTTTGGATAAATTCTCAAACATTGACGAAAATAATGTGGCACAAGTTTATGATGAAACAAAAGATGTCGTTTTTGAGGAATTGAAACAAAACTTTAGACCAGAATTTTTGAATCGTATTGATGAAATTATTTTGTTCCGTCCATTGAGTGAAAATCAAATTTCTGGAATCGTGAATATCTATTTAAGCGGAGTTGCGAAGAAATTAGCACAACGCGATATTACATTAGATATTACGCCAGAAGCTGTCGATTATTTAGCAAGAAAAGGCTACGATCCTCAATTCGGAGCAAGACCATTGAAACGAGTTATTCAACAAGATGTATTAAATGAACTTTCAAAAGAAATTTTAAAAGGAACAATAAATGATAATGATGCGGTTTTAATCGATTATTTCGAAGAAAAACCTGGAGATAATAAATTAGTTTTCAGAACTAATCAATAAGTATTTTACGATTTTATTCATGTGTAAAAAATCCGCTCGTTGAGCGGATTTTTTTATTTCTTCTTTTTATAAAGCGGAACAGTGCTACACGCTTCACCAAACATTAACGAGCTTACAATTGGTTGTAAACGTTCAATTAACTGAATATAAGCCGATTCTGGCACAGGTTTGTGAGAGCAACCTTTCACTATTATTTTTCCATCAACATAATCTTCATAAGGCAAATGATCTACAATTTCTGTGTACAAAATCGTATCCAAATCTTGCAAACTTCCATGTACAATTCGTTTCGCAATTGGCGACAAATAGGTTGCAACCAACAAATAAGCCCAAGACGGAACAATCGCATCCGCAGTACACGTTAACGCTACATATTTATCTTGATATTGTGTCCAATCATGATTTTTAAGATTTTCTCTAAAATCCTTTTCTCTAAGAATCAATTCTTCATATAACCAATCTTTCAAGTCAAAAACAACACGATCTCCATCAGGATAATAATCCTGTAAATCAATTGTTACTAAACTACTATTGGCAACTTTATTTATAATTTCGTCTGACATTTTTCTTTGTTTGAAAGAGTAAATTTACGCAATAAAAAACATTGAAATCTACTCCACTTATAGATTTCTCCTATCTTTGTAAGAAGAAAAATGATTTCCATTGAAATACTATATCATTGCAGGTGAAGCTTCGGGCGATTTGCACGCATCGAACTTAATGAAAGAATTAAAATTAAAAGATCCACAAGCTGAATTCAGATTTTGGGGAGGAGATTTGATGCAAACGCAAGGCGGAACTTTAGTCAAACATTACAGAGATTTGGCGTTTATGGGTTTTGCTGAAGTTGTAATGAATTTGAGAACGATTTTAGGAAATATTTCGGTTGCTAAAAAAGACATCGAAGCTTATCAGCCAGATGCAGTTATTTTAGTTGATTATCCTGGTTTTAATCTCAGAATTGCTGAATTTGTAAAAAGTCTTGGAATTAAAATTTACTATTATATTTCGCCACAAATTTGGGCTTGGAAAACTGGTCGAGTTCATAAAATCAAAAAAGTTGTCGACAAAATGTTTGTGATTCTTCCGTTCGAAGAAGAATTTTATCAACGTTACAATTACAAAGTAGATTTTGTCGGAAATCCATTATTAGATTCGTTGAATAATCTTCCGCCAATTGATGAACAACAATTTAGAAAAGATCATAATTTAGACGAAAGACCAATTATTGCTTTACTTCCTGGAAGTCGAACACAAGAAATTAAAGTCAAATTACCTTTGATGCTTTCAGTGGAAAAAGATTTTCCCGATTATCAATTTGTTGTGGCTGGTGCACCATCTCAACCAATCGAAAATTATAAAAAAATTGCAGGCAACAACTTGAAAATTGTTGAGAATAGAACCTATGATTTATTACGAGTTTCTCATGCAGCCTTGGTTACATCAGGAACAGCAACATTAGAAACTGCTTTACTGAAAGTTCCAGAAGTTGTTTGTTACAAAGGAAATGCTATTTCGTACGAAATCGGAAAACGTGTTGTAAAAAACATTCGTTTTATTTCGTTGGTAAACTTGATTATGGACGAAGAAGTAGTGAAAGAGTTAATTCAATATGATTTAACTTACGAAAATATCAAACGAGAATTAGATTTAATTTTAAATTCTCCTAAACGTGAAAAAATCATGAAAAGCTACGAAGAATTGTATCATAAACTTGGTGGAATTGGCGCTTCAGAAAGAACCGCTTCACTAATTACTGAGGACTTAAAAAAATAATTAAAAAAAAGTAAAAGTTTGACGCAACCTTTTATTGTTTTTTTAATCTTGTAAGCTATAGATGTCATTCAGATCTAATTATTAAAATGTTTCAGGATTGACTTAATTAAAGTTTACACCTATTCTAACAAAGTAATCCTCTTGATTTTCAAGGGGTTTTCTTATTCTATATATTAATTTCTTATTCTTTCACGCAACCTTTTCTAAAATCTATATCTTATTTTTATAACGATTAAAACTCATACAATGAAATTAATGAAAAGATTAAGCATGTTTGCTTTGGTAGGTATTTTAGGTTTATCAACATTTAGTTGTTTAAATAATGATGTCTCAGATTATATGAATTATGGTTTTTTAGCAACAACGGCAATTAATGTTCATGAAGACTCTATTCAGCCAGTAGGAAAAACTACAAATATTCGAGTAACGTACGAAAAAACAAATTCTTGTCAAAATTTTATTCAATTTAGCTCTTTACAAGGAAGTACAACTTTTAAACACAACATTGGTGTTTATGCAAGTCAAAGTAATGGAAACTGCACGCAAAATACTTCGTACGAAACAAAAACTTTGAAGTTTACACCTAAAGAAGCTGGTGAGTACACATTAAGATTTTGGACGGGAAATAAACCAAATTCAACTGAACCAATTTATGACTCAATTGTGTTAAATATCAAAGAAAAATAAAGTCCAATAAGTTTTGAATAGTGACTCTCTTGAAATTTTAATCAAGCAATGTCAAGAACAAAATAGAAAAGCTCAAGAAGAAATTTATGTTGAGTTTTCACCTGTTTTGTTCTCGATCTGTCTTCGTTATGCCGAAAATTATGAAGATGCGCAAGATATTTTTCAAGAGGGTTTTATTCATATCTTCAATAAAATAAATCAATTCAAATTCGAAGGATCTTTTGAAGGTTGGATGAAACGGATAATGGTAAATCTTAATTTAGAAAAACTAAAAAAGAAGAATAATTTACCTTTTGAAGATTTCGAAAATCTCATTATCACACAGGAAGATGACGACGAAGTTGAAGAAGATTTTGATTATCAACAGTTGTTAGAAGCCGTTCATAATCTTCCACCACAATATAGGCAAGTTTTTAACCTCTACGTTTTTGAAGAATATTCGCACCAAGAAATTGCAGAAATGCTGACCATTTCGGTTGGAACTTCAAAATCAAACTTATCAAGAGCACGAAATTTATTAAAACAAAAACTCAATCAATTAAAAACTGTCACAGAAGATGAACAAATTTGATCAACATATTAAAGATAAACTCTCGCAACCACAACTTCCTCCTTTGGATGCTTGGAAAAATATTCAGGAGAAATTAGACGAGAAAGAAAAGAAAAAACGAATCATTCCTTTATTTTATTGGATTGGTTCTACTGCGGCATGTTTAGTTGTGGGAATTTCTATCTATTATTTTAATCAAAATGATACAATTAACGTTAATCATATGCCGACTAATGAAGTTGTAAAAACAAAATCGACTTCTAAAGAATCTATCAAAAAAGATTGGAATAATATTGAACATACAAATGAAAAGTCTTTTGATAATAAGATTGTTTCTTCTGTAAAAAAATCTTCTAAATCAAATCAAAAAACAATTCAAAGTTCAAGTTCATATTTTGAAAATATAATTGGAGAATCAACTTTATTTTCGAATACAATTCCAAATCAAAAAGAAGATAAAACACTAGAATTATCTCAAAAGAATTCAACTCAAAAAGATAATTTTGTACAAAATAATTCTTCAATCAATCCAAAAAATGAAGTTTCTGAAAAAGAAACTAATCCTAAAATTTTAGAAGAAAAACCATTAGAATTAGTTCTTCAAGAAGAGGAAAAAAAGAAAGAGAAAGTAGAAATCAAACAGAAATCTCCACTTCTGACGATTTCTTCGTACATCAATCCAACAAAAGTGTTAGAATCAAAATCTATTTTAGCAAATGAATTTAATGATTACAACATCAAAAATAACATTACAGTTGCTTATGGCGCAAAAGTTTCTGTTCGATTAAATGATAAGATAAATGTTCGTTCGGGAATTGCAAAAGTTGAGTTGGAACAAAATACAACCAATATAAATTCGGGAATCAATACAGGTGTTTATGCACTTTCTGCAAGCATGCCAAAATCATCTAACAATATCACATATCATTCGAATATTCGAGTTGTAGGTGATAATATATCACATACAACAATGACCATGTTGTCTTCTGAAACCAATACTATGGAACAAAAAGTTCATTACATCGAAGTTCCATTAGAAGTTGAATATAAATTGGCAAGTTTTGATAAATTCAATATTATAGCAATAGCGGGAGGAAGTTATTTTGCTGTAACGAAAAATTCTATTTCATTAGCTGATACTAATACAAGATCAAATTATAAATTAGGCGAAGCAAATAACTTAAATAATTCGAGTTATAGCGCTAACGCTGGAGTTAAGTTAGAGTATAATTTATCAAATAAATCAAGTATAAATTTGGAACCAAATTATAGATATATGCTAAATCCATTGAAAAATGTAGATGCTAAAAATCCTTCTTTATTAGGATTGAATATAGGTTTTTCAATTAAATTTTAACAAAAAAAGACGAAGATTATTCTTCGCCTTTGTTATTGTTTAATTTGATTACAATTGTATTATTTTCTTCAGTCATATCCACTTTGGCTTCCTCAAAAGTTGGCTCACGCAAAATAGGATCTAAATTCTTAGAAAAACCATACGGTTCTTTACGCACACCCAAAAAACTTTTATCAAGCTGTTTATTATTGTTCGTATCCAAATACACTTTTACCGCATAAAATGTTGGCTCAATATCTTTAAAAACCGTTTCATACTTGTCTATATCAGCAACTGGAACGTACAATTTTTTGAATGCATTTTGACCTTTTGTATAATTTTCTACATTTCTATAAAACTCTATAGCCAAATTTCCTTTCATTTTCTTAAGGTTTGTGATTGATAGTTTTACATCAATTTGAGCCATTGCCATTTGAGTAAAAAATAACACAATTAATATAAGAATCTTCTTCATTTTTTTATTTTTTTAATCAATTCATTTACAAATAATTAAAACCTACTATTTGTAAAAAAATTTATAAATTATTAGGATGAAAAAGTATCTCTTTTTTACCCTAACAATTTGTTTCTCAATCGGAATAATTTTATCCGAATTATTAATTCCTGCTACAAATTTACGAATTATATTTTTTTCATTAATTATTCTACTTTTTATCTCTTTGTTAAAAAATAATAATCGTCAAAATATAATCACTTTTTTAGGCATTTCGATGATTTTAGGCTATTATATTCATCAAAATTATAATAGACATTCAAAAATTGATTTCGAATCTGTTTCGAGAATTCATTTACTAAAAGTCGTTTATAGTTCTAATTCTACCGAAAAATATACCAATTACGTTGTAAAAGATATTGAAACGAATGAGCAAATTTTACTTCATATCAAACCTCAACAACAAATTTTATATCCCAATGATGAAATCATAATTTTAGGAGAAAAAAGAGAAATCCAAGAACCGTTAAATCCATATCAATTTGATTATAAACGTTTCTTAAACAGAAAACGAATTTATTCTCAAATCTTTACAAATGAAATTATTTCTATTCACAAAGAAGGAAATGGATTTCGAAATTGGGTTGCCAAATCGAAAGTCAAGATTCGAAAAGAACTAACAGAACAAGGTTATTCCCTTGAAAGTAGAGCGATTATTTCGTCTATGCTTTTGGGTGATAGAACAGAGCTTTCGCAAGAACTCAATCAAAGTTATGTAGCAACAGGAGTTGTGCATATTTTATCCATTTCTGGTTTACATGTGATGATGATTTACATGATTTTACAATTCGTTTTACAACCATTATTAAAGCTAAAACAAGGTCGAAAAATTAGAATAATTATTAGCTTAATATTTATCTGGATCTTTGCTTTTTATGTCGAATTACAACCGCCAGTTTTTCGTTCTGCGTTGATGATTACCATTTATTATATTAGCGAATTACTCAACCGACCAAAAAATATTTTTCACACACTTTCACTTTCTGCTTTTATCATTCTAGTTTTTCAACCTAATTATTTGTTTGATGTTGGCTTTCAATTGAGTTTTTCAGCGGTCTTTTTCATTGTTTGGCTCAATCCAATTTTTGAGTATTATTGGAAAGTTAAAAATAGTTTCCTGAAGAAAATCAAGATTATGATTGAAACAAGTTTATCTGCTCAATTAGGAACTTTACCAATTTCGGTCTTGTATTTTAATCAATTTTCAGGATTGTTTTTATTTGGAAATTTAGTCTTGATTCCTGCTTCCTTTTTTATGATTTGTGGCGGAATAATTAGTATTCTTCTCATCATTTTCGATCTTAATATTCCAATCTATACATGGATTTTCAATCATTTTATCTATTACTCAAATCAATATATTTATTGGTTAGCGAACTTCAAGTTTATTGCAAAAGATGTTTACATCAGTTTATTTACCGCAATTTTGATTGGCGTTATTTTATATGCATCAAAACCATTGTTCCTAAAAAAATCTAAACTAGCATTATTTGTTTGTTTAATTTCTTTATTTCTAATTCAAGTGGAACGATTTCACCAAATTAATCAACTCAATCATTCGAATGAATTAATCGTTTTTAATCAATACAAGAATAGTATTATCGGCATAAGAAATCAACGAAGTTTAAGCATTTTAAGTGAAAATCCTTTAGATGAAAAAACATATAATTTTACGATTAAACCATATAAAATCCACGAAAGAATAAAAGATGTTAGTTTCTACTCTTATGATTCAGACTTTAAACATCAACATTTTATCAAACATCCAAATTCTATTGAAACGAAGTCATTTAAGCTCTTATTAAATGAAGAACATTCTGATATTCCTTTTTATGTGTTAATTCATCAATCAAATCTTTATCCTTTCGAAAATAATGAAAATTTAAAAAGGGTAATTGCTGATGCCAGCAACTACCCTTCTATTGTTACAGAACTCGAAAAAACTTCTGATTCTGTTTTATGGAAAACCTCTCAACAAGGTTATTTCTCGATTAAATTTTAATATCGTTTATGAAATCTGTTGAACTACGATAACCCAAAACGACTTTGTTGATATCTCCTTTTCCGTTCATCAAAACAGTTGCAGGATAACTCAATTGTCCGTTTGTAAAGGCATATGCCATATAATTCGCTTTAGCAGGCGCAATATATGTGTACTGAATTCCCATAAATTTTACCATATCCTTTGTTTCTGCATCAAATTTTACCGCAATGTAATTTTTGTTTACATAATCTGCGACTTTATTATCTGTAAAAGTTTCTTTGTCCAAACGCTTACAGAATCCACACCAAGTTGTATAAAAATTAATCAATACAGGTTTTTCTGGATGTGCTTTTATTTCCTTTGTTGCTTCGTCTAATGATAACCATTTAATTTCTTGTCCGAAAAGAAATGATGATAAAATTAGGGCAGCGATTGCTAAGCTTGATTTCATAAATTTCAATCTTTATTATTTAACTCCGTGCATCAATTTCTTCATAACTGGATTTAATGCGATAACGATTAAACCTGCTACAATTGGTACAATTGTAAAAATTAAGAAGAAAGTTGATAACGAATATTCTTTTGTAATATTTTCGATTTGACCTCCTAAAATGGCTGCCAATTTGTTACCAATTGCAATTGCAAGGTACCACATTCCGAACATAAATGCAATCATACGTGCTGGAACTAATTTTGATACGTACGAAAGTCCAACTGGAGATAAACAGAGCTCGCCCAATGTATGGAACAAATAAGCTAATACTAACCAGATGATAGAAACGCGAACGCCTTCTGAAATTCCGTAAGAACCGAAAGCTAAGAATCCGAATCCGATTGCCATAATGATTAATCCTAAACCATATTTTACAGAAGCTGATGGGTTGTATTTAGAATCCCAAACACGAGAAACTAATGAAGCTAATGCAATGATGAAGAAAGAGTTTAATGTAGAGAACCAAGAAACGGTAATTTCTACTTGAGAATCTTTAATCTCTGCTACTTTCGCAGGAACAACTTCAGATGGTTTGTTTTGATTTTTATATTCAGTATCTAATTTCACTAAACTTTCTGGAGAAACTAATACAAATTTATCTCCTTCTTTGTGAATGCTAATATCTGAACCTTTTGTTAAAGCGTCTTGAGAAGCTAAATTAATTGTTTCAGTAACAATTTTATCTGTAGAATTTGCAACATAAGAAGCCGTAACTGGTGTTTTATCAAAAACAGGTTGACCTTCTTCGTTCATCACTTGTTTACCAGAGTCGTCTAATTTAGCCGTTTCAATTGCTTGGTAAGAAACATCGTAAGAGTGAGAAGTCCAGTTATAGTTTAACATCCAAATTGCAGCAGCCCAAATTCCTAAGAAAGTAAACGCTAAAACAACATTAGATAAAGCCGCTTTTTTAAATGTTTGTTTTGCTAATAAAATCAATACATACGAGATGAACAATAATGGAACAACTGTTAATAATGTATTGAAAACGTTGAATGCCATTGCAGCACCTCCAATTAAGTTACGTTCTGTATTATCACGCGCAAAGATTACTAATGATGTAGCTCCTTGTTCGAAAGACATCCAGAAGAAGATAACGAAGAAAGCAAAAATAATTACCGCAATCATACGATCACGAACCACTTTTGTATAATTTGCCAAACGACGAATTACCACAAAGAAGAACAAGAATAATGCTACTAAAATAACGACATTTTGTCCTGATAATCCTCCGATAGAGAATGGGAATAAGTTAATTCCACCAATTGCATTTAACGGATCATTGAACGCATATCCTAATCCTAAAAGCGTCATAATAACGATCAATACTTGATCTAATACTGTAAAAGGATTTGGTTTTTCTCCTGGTTCGTATTTTGGTGTATCATCATCAGCAGTAATTTGATTTCCTGTTTTTGAAGGAACTTCACCAATATGCCCAAATAATGGTTTTGCTAACCAGAACTGTAATGTTCCTAATAACATGAAGATTCCAGCTAAACCGAATCCCCAGTGCCATCCTACTTTTTCTGCTAAGAATCCACATAACATCATTCCGAAGAATGCACCAGCGTTAACTCCCATGTAGAAAATTGTATAAGCACCATCCTTTTTCTCAGGAAAGTCTTTGTACATTTCTGATAAGATAGATGTCATATTTGGTTTAAAGAATCCTGTTCCGATAACCAAACACGCCAATCCTAAATATAAAAAGATAGGTGTATCAAAAGCCATGAATGCATGACCAAGAGTCATAATAATCGCACCAATTACAACTGCCCAACGATAACCTATGTATTTATCGGCAATAATACCTCCAAAGATGGGCGTAATGTATAATAACATTGCATATGTTCCATATAAAGCAGTTGCTTTTTCTATAGACCATTCCCAACCTGGATTTAACCCAATAACTGCAGCTGTTAAAAACTGAATTAATAAAACGCGCATTCCGTAGAATGAAAAACGCTCCCACATCTCTGTAAAGAAAAGCACGAACAATCCCGACGGGTGTCCTAATACTTTTGAATCAAAGAAATTTTCCGATTTTGAACTCATGTTTGTTTGTTAAAAGTATATCTTAAAAGTTATTTTACGTCTTGCATTAATTTACGAATAAATGGAGACAATACGATGACAATAACACCTGCAACTAAAGAATAAATTGCCAATTGTTGATAACCATCTGTGTAAGCCATTAATTTATCTGTTAAAGATGCAGTTGGACTTGGATCTGACATTCCAGCTCCTAAGATTCCTGCTAAATATTGCCCGTAAGCAGATGCTAAGAACCATAATCCCATCATCATTCCTCCTAAGTGTTTTGGAGATAATTTTGTTACCATTGATAATCCAATTGGTGATAAACACAACTCTGCAATTGTAACTGCAAAATATGCTAATGCAAATATTTCTAATGATGATAATCCATTTTCGTCAGCAAAAAATCTTAATGAATAGAAGATATAATAAGCCCCTGCTAACATCAAGAAGGCTAAACCAAATTTTACAACTGTGTTTGGCTCAATTTTCTTTTTCGCCATCCATAACCAAACTAATCCTAATAAAGGTGAGAAAATAATAACATACAATGAATTTGCACTATTATTCACAATGTTTGGATCTAATGGAACGCTAAATAAAGTTGAATGTAAGTTTTTGTTAGCAAACAAAGCTAAAGAACCTCCTGCTTGCTCAAAAATTGCAAAGAATAAAATAGAGAACGTAATCATGATAAAAGCAGCGATAAACTTACTTTTTTCTTTAGAACTTGGTATTTTATATAATTGAATTAAATAATAAATAATTGCCAATGGTCCTACAATAAACATAAACATATCTGTGTATGCTGTATTATGAATCATGATAAAAATTAAAGGAATACAAACCAATGCTCCTACATATACGGCTACTTCTCTAATTAATCTTTTCTTAGGATCCATTTTTTCAAGTGGAGAATCTCCAATTGGTCCCAGCTCGTTACGGATAAATAAGAATAAAACAACTCCAATTATCATTACGATACCAGCCGCTAAGAAAGCATAATTCCAACCAACTTGTTTACCTAAATAAACACAAACTATACCTCCTAAAAATGCACCTATATTAATCCCTGAATAAAATAAACCGAATCCGGCATCACGTCTTGGATCATCTGCTTTGTACAGTTCTCCAACCATCGAAGAAATATTTGGTTTGAAAAAACCTGTTCCAATAATACTTAATGTAATTCCGTAATAGAAAAATTGATGAGGATCTGTTGCAATTAATAAGTTTCCTGCAACCATTACCAACCCTCCGAAGATTAATGATTTTTTGAATCCTAAGATTCTATCTGCAAAAATACCTCCAATAAAAGTAAATGCATAAACAAAAGCTTGGATTGCTCCATATTTTAAATTTGATTCTGCATCCGTTAATCCCAACATATCTACCATAAAAATGGCAAGAACTCCTCTCATTCCATAGAAGCAGAAACGCTCCCACATTTCTACCATAAACAAATGCCAAAGCTGTTTTGGGTATTTCCCTTCAAAGTTTTGAATTTGCTCTAAAGTTAATTTTTGACTCATAATTTCTTTAACTAAGCGCTAATATATCATTTAGATTTTATTAGCAATCAACGAAAATAAAAAAAACCTCCGACAATGCAGAGGTTTTTTTTGTTTAATGTATGATTTTTGTCAATTTGAATAATGTTTCATCTTATTCATTGGCGTATTCTAATAAATACAGCTTTTTTCTTACAAATTCTTCTTGATAAAATTTGTCATTTTACGATATAACTGAATTCTTGTGTTTCCACCATAAATCCCGTGATCTTTATCGGTATAGATTGCCATATCAAAATCTTTGTTCGCTTGTACCAACGCTTCCGACAATTCGAATGTGTTTTGTGGATGTACATTATCATCAGCAGAACCAGAAATTAATAAGAAATTACCTTTCAAGTCGTTTGCATAATTAATCGGTGAATTATCGTCATAACCAGCAGCATTCTCTTCTGGTGTACGCATAAAACGCTCTGTATAAACAGAATCATAATAACGCCAATTCGTTACAGGAGCAACTGCAATTGCCGCTTTGAACACATCATTCCCTTTGAATAATACATTCGAAGCCATGAATCCTCCATAAGACCAACCCCAAATTCCGATACGAGATTTGTCCACATAAGGTAAATTACCAATCTCTTTTGCTGCTGCAATTTGATCTTCTACCTCATATTTCCCTAATTGCAAATACGTTTGTTTCTTGAAAGCTTCTCCTTTATATCCCGTTCCTCGACCGTCAACACAGAAAACGATGTAACCTTCTTGTGCCAACATCATGTGCCAATAATCATTCGAGTTGAAATACGCATTGTTTACATTCTGAGAACCCGGTCCAGAATATTGATACATCAAAACTGGGTATTTTTTAGTTGGATCAAAGTTCTTTGGTTTGATTACATAAGCATTCAACTCATTTCCAGCCGCAGTTTTCAACACAAATAATTCTTTTGTTCCAATATTATCTGTATTCAATTTATCTTTTAAAGAAGTATTCTCAACAATAACACCCAAATCTTTACCAGATTTAGATTCTACTAAACTAATTGTTTTTGGAGTCGTTGTATTCGAAAAAGTATTAATGAAATAAGTAAAATTCTTACTGAAAGCAGCCGAATTTGTTCCATTATTTTTCGTCAACATTGTAGTTTTCTTACCATCTAAACTAACCGAAGAAATTTGTCTTTCTGTCGAAATACGTTTTCCATTATTCGAGTTAGATTGATAATAAAGTGTTTTATTACCAGGATTATACCCATAGTAATTCGTTACCTCCCAATCTCCTTTCGTCACTTGGTTAATTAGCTTTCCGTTATCTGCATAATGGTAAATATGGTTATTTCCATCGCGCTCAGAAGTCCATAAGAACGAATTATCTGCTAAAAACTCTAACGTTAAATTATCCGTTTCTATCCACGCTTTATTTGTTTCAGTAAATAATTTATTTACTTTTTTCGTGTTGATATCATAAAACGAAACATCTACATTATTTTGATGACGGTTAGACGTTACAACCGTTAATAAATTCGCTTTTGTAGAGAACTTAATTTTAGGAATATAATAATTCTGAACTCCGCCTAAATTAACATTTGCAGTTGAGTTATTCTTCGTATCAAAAACATGTAACGAAACTTCCGAATTATCTTGCCCTGCCTTTGGATATTTGTAACGTAATTCTTGTGGATAAAGATTGTTGTGGTAAATCGGAATATTAATTTCTTTCACTTTCGATTCGTCAAAACGAACATAAGCCAAAGATGTTCCATCAGCATTCCAATCAAAATTTCTTACGAAACCAAATTCTTCTTCATAAACCCAATCATTAATCCCGTTGATAATATTATTCTTTTTACCATCAGTCGTAACTTGCGTTACCTTGTTCGATTTTAAGTCTTGAATGTATAAATTATTCTCAAAAGCAAAAGCTACCTTAGAAGCATCTGGCGAAAACAAAGGCTCTTGAATTCCTTTTCCATCAAATAACAATACTTTCGATTTTGTTTGCGTATCATACACCTCAAACTTTGCTGTAAACGAATGACGATAAATTTGGTGCGGATTAGTTTGCAATAAAACGTAACGCTCATCAGAACTAAATTCATAACCTTCAAACTTTCCTGGAACGACAACAATATCAGAAGTCTGACCTTTTTTCAATGTCGATTCGTACGAACGTTTTACCAATCCGTCTTTTGTCAGAATAGTATAATTTTCTCCATCGTTCAATGAGTTCACACCGTACAATGAATTTTCGCGGTATTTTCCGCCATATATCCCTTCAATGGTTATTTGTTGTGCATAAGAATAAGCGCCCATCGCAAGGACAGCCAAACTTAAAATAAATTTTTTCATATTAATTTTCTAATCATGTGAGTTCAAACAATCAAATATAAACAATTCTATTTTCTCAAATAACACATTTCCTCGAATAATCCATTATAATCGTTCATATAAACGAAAAACTCTTCACTATTTTATATTTTAAACAATTTACAGATAATCGTATTTCATCATTCTTATCAAAAATATTTTTTATTCAAAAAAAAAATACTTAAATTAATCAAATATTTGTAATTTAATCATTTAAACAATACAAATTACATTTTTTACAAAAAGTGACCACAAATGTCCGGTTTTGTCCACTTCTGTCCTCCAGTATTTTTATCAACAATATGTTTTAGTTAATTGAAACTCCTATACAAACCTCTGTATATCTATGTTTCACATCATCTCGAAAAATAGCTCATTTTACTCTTGTTCGACCATCGTTCGACAAACTTGCGGAAAAATGCACCTTTGCGAGGACAATGGTCGAAGAACGGTCGAAGAAAACACGAATAAACTCTGTAGAGATTTATAAAAAAAAAAATAATAATGTTGCAGTAAAAAATTAGTACGAAAGAAAAATAATTTTGTCTGATATGAATACCTTCACTCAACGATAAAATGCGTCTTTCAGAGCATTTTAAATTACAAATTTGTTTATTCAAAACTGCACTCTCACGCAATCAGTGTTTTAACCTAAAAATCTTTGGTGTATAATAATGATTATGTTTAATAGACCTTAATAATGTAAATATTGTTTATTTTCTATTTGAAAAATGATTTCTTATTCCTTTCATCATGTTAAGATAAATAAGTCTTATACCTTTTCTTATACTGTATTTTTTTTAGGATTTCCAAATCAAGATGAAACAAATGATGGAAGAAGAATGAATTGACAAACGAACACAGTTGCCAATACTTTTATTCAACACGTAATAGGGTCGATTAATAAACTAATTTTATCAATTTGATAGATATAAAAAAAGGATTTTTAAAACAAAATCCTTTTTATAGGCAATATCCAAAAAACTGT